>NZ_JBTLNE010000024.1:0-56696 GCF_054457435.1 Halovulum sp. GXIMD14793
CCTGCCGGGCAGTGACTGCCTGTCTGTCAAAGTCCGTCTGCTCAAGATCGCCTCCCGTTTTTGATCTTGAATCAAACGAAAGATGATTTGGGAATCCCCTAAATGCAGACGCCGCCTAGGGTGTAGAAAGTCACGATTTTCGATCACAAAGTGGCCACAATTATTCGACTCGACACAAAGCTGTGTTAAGGAATGCTCGTTCCAACACCTAAGAAAGTGTCTGTCATGAAGAAACTCTTGCTCACTTCGGCGCTTGTTGCCGCAACGTTTAACCCTGTACTGGCGCAGTCCAACTCTGATGCTGCACAATTCATCACCGGTGGGATCGCGATGATCAACGCCGAAGAGGAAGTCCTGTTCATCGGAAATCAGGAAGTCGGCAGCGACAACAGCCTGATGTTGAGCGATATCAAGTTCACACCTGAACCTGATGTTGCGATCACCCTTGACTGGATCAAGATGACCCCATCCTCCGAAAATACTGAGGATGTGATCATCACCATGGCCGACACCATCACCATCGCCGGTGAAGACCATCAAGGGCCACATCGGATTGATATCAACACGTCCAATGCAAAGATTGTTACCAATCTTTTGCTTGGTCCTCAGTTCTTCATGGATCCGCAGTCACGACTGAAGGCTTCAATCACCGCCGACAATATCAACTTCAGCGGTGATGAGCTGAATGTGGATGAAATAGATGCGCTGTCGTTCTCGGCCGATGACTTCAAATTTGGTGCCGCTTTCACCATGGCGACACGGGATGTTGATGGCGATCTGAGCTTTGATGACCTTAAGCTGTCCTACGATATCAAGGACGACTACAGCGATGGCTCCATGAAGGCTGATCTGAGCTACGAGAGCTTTGAGATGACCATGATGGGTCGCAATCTGCCGATGGACGAAGATGGATTGAAGCCGTTCATCGACGAGAATGGCGAAGCGAAAGTAACCTTCAATGTAGGCGCGACAAGTTTTGACATGGCGTCTGCGATCCCTGATCTGCCGATGACCATCGCTGGTCGGACCGGACCCGGCGCTGGCGAGATTTCGTTCATCGATGGTAACTTGCTGTATGCCGCAGAGGGTTCTGAGGCAAAGTACACTTTCAGTGCTGATCCGTCCGCTGGGATTCCGGTTCCGCCATTTGAAGTCTCTGTTGCTGGCGGTCGTGTGAACGTGCTGCTGCCGCTGCGCAAAAGCGACGAAGCGCAGGATGCCGTTGTTCAGATGGACGTTCGTGATCTGAAGATCGACGAAACCATCTGGGGTATGATTGATCCGACCGGTAATCTGGATCATGGCCCGATCAACCTGAATATCGATCTGGCTGCAAACTATCGCCTGGACCGCGCGCTGGTTGAATCGCTGGACGAAGATGGCAATGATGATGTTCCCAGCCCGATTATGCTGGGTCAGATTAACAAGGCAGACATCAATCGCGTTTTCATGAACATGGCTGGTGCTATGGTGGATGCAAAAGGTGGTTTCACCTTTGACAATTCCGCCGGGTTCCCGATGCCAAATGGTTCCATTGATATTTCGATTGAAGGTATCACGCGGATCACAGACCATCTCGTACAGATGGGTATGCTTCAGGAGCAGGACGTTGCGATGGCAATGGGCATGATCTCTGCTTTCATGAAGCAGGGTGATAAGGCCGATAGCTACACGACCACGATCAAGGTCGACGAAAGCGGCATCACCGCAAATGGTACACCTCTGCCCTTCTAATTAGGGCAATCGGCTGGTGCGCTTGATACGCACCGGCCATGAAAATCAGAACGCTCCCGTCGGATTGGCGGGAGCGTTTTTTTATTGCGTGGGACTACTTTCCCCGCACACGTTTCAAATAAACGTAGTACGCCCCCTCGCCGCCATGGCGTTGGCTGGCCGGGGTAATCTGCAGTACGATGCTGGAAAGTGGCGGCAGTGATAGCCATCTTGGAACCGATTGGCGCAGCACGCCTTTGCGTCCGGGGACTGCGCCATGATGGATCTCCGGGTCGCGACCTTTGCCTGTGACAACCAAAACAAGACGATCACCGCGACCATGTGCAGCTAGAAGAAAATCCGTCAGGGCTGTATGGGCGCGGTCCAGGGTCAGGCCGTGAAGATCAATTTTCGCATCGGGTTTTAGCTTACCGCGCTTCATCCGGCGATGCTTTTTCGCATCCATCTGCGTCGGTTGATCCTTCAGATGCTGCATAGGGTCCTTGGCCAGGTCCAGACGCACAGAAGGTTCGGGCTTTGGTATAGGTTTCGCTGTTGACCCGGATAACAAGCGTGCTTTCGAAGAAACCGGCTTTGGCGCTTTGACCTCAGTTTGAATGGAACGCTTTTCGGCGCGTAGAGGTTTTGCCGTCTCCGCAACCTGGCGCCAGATTTTCAGGTCATCCGCGCTAAGCTGGCCGCGCTTCTTCGACACCGGGGGTCAGCCGCCGGTGGCGACCAGCCTCCAGTTTGGATCGTCGCTGCCCATGATGCGGCTGAAGGTCCAGACATCTTTCTGGCGTTTGACCTCAGACGCATTGCCTTCGATCACATTGCCATTAGCATCTTTGACCACAGAGGTCAGTTCGCCAACAAAACGCAAGGTGACATCGCCTTCTTTTGAGGTTTCATCAAACTCTGCATCCACAATCTTGACCTCGCGCAGTCCGACAAAGCTGGCCTCGACGCTGTAGCCTTTGTCGGCGCGTTCGAAAACAGCCTGTGAAAAGCTGTTGTAAACCTCAGGGCTTAGGAACTGTTCAAGCGTTTTGAGGTCACCATTTTCATAGGCCATCAGGATCATTTCATAGGCCTGCCGTGCGCCGCCGACAAATTCAGTAACGGAAAAACCGGGCTCTATCCGCTTCATGCTTGCAAGCGCTTTACCCTCATCACTGTCCGGATCAGCATGATCGGCAATGTCAGGATCGGGCCCATCGCCTTCGATCACCTCAAAATCCCGTCGGCCGGATCGGGCACGCTCTGCCGGGGTTTTGGTCGTCGGCTCGAACCCGTCGCGGGTTCCAAGAACATCCCGCAGGCGCAGCACCAGGAAAAGTGCCACACCGGCCAGAACCAGAATTTGGATCAATTGCGAGCTCATCTGACGTCCCTTACCAAGTTTTTTCTTCAGCTGCATGGAATGCAGCAGGATTGCTACTTATGTAGGGATGGTGAAGCCACATGTCCATTGTGTGGTGCAATGCAAGGGAAGATCATGCCTCTTCTTCTGGTGTTTATCGTCGTTCCGCTGATCGAAATTGGCCTCTTTATCAAAGTTGGCGGTTGGATCGGCCTATGGCCAACGCTGGCGATTGTCCTTTTGACAGCCATTGTCGGTACGACCCTGATGCGATGGCAGGGGCTGAGCACGCTGAGCCGTCTGCAGGATAACGTCAAGTTTGGACAGGACCCGACGGATGCGATGGCCCATGGCGCGTTGATCCTGGTTGCTGGCATGTTGCTATTGACGCCTGGCTTTTTCACGGACGCGGTTGGTCTAAGCCTTTTGATCCCGCAAGTACGGGCTGCAGCTATTTCGCGCGCAGCCCGAACCTTGAAAGGCAAGATGACCGTTATGGCAGCTGGACCGAATGGGCCGGTCTATGATGATGTCATCGATGCAGATTTCGAATATGTCGATAACGAGAATGCGCAACCCTCTGGCTGGACGAAAAAGCCTTGAGGGTCTAGACCACCATCAAGCTTTGAGTTGAAAGAGGATTCCATGTCAGACGATACAAACTCCGCCGCGCCAGCTGAACAGGCTGCGCCCCGGCTGCAGGTCCTGAGCCAGTACATCCGCGATCTGTCCTTTGAAAATATCGCGATGCGCGACAATGTGCAGGGCGAAGGCAATCCGGATATCTCGGTTCAGGTCTCGCTTGATGCAAAGAAAAAGGGCGAGAACGACTACGAGGTGATCAACAAGGTCAAGGTTGACGCCAAACAGGGCGAAGCGCGGATTTTCCTGCTGGAACTGGAATATGCCGGACTTTTCCGGGTTGAAAATGTCCCAGAGGATAAGCTGCACCCGTTCCTGATGATCGAGTGCCCGCGGATGATCTTCCCCTATCTGCGCCGGATCGTAGGTGACGTGACCCGCGATGGTGGTTTCCCACCGCTGAACCTGGATAACATTGATTTTCTGGCCCTGTACCGTCAAGAAATTGCCCGGCGTCAGGCGATGCAGGAAAAGGAAAACCAGCCGGTTTCCTGATTTACCAGAGGGTTTCTTCCCCAAGCTTTTCGACAAAGGCGGCGTGAGCCGCCTTTTCTTTTTCCGTCAAACGGGACGGCAAAGGGGTAGCACGCGGTTTTGGTGCCCATGCTTCGGGCACACCGCCTTGGTCACCAGAAGAAACAACGCTGAGTGTCAGGCCAGGTTGCCGACCGCCGATAAGCTCAAGATATACTTCGGCCAGGATCTCACTATCGAGCAATGCTCCATGTTTTTCACGCATGGAATTGTCGACACCAAACCGGCGGCACAGCGCATCGAGGGAGTTTTGCGCACCCGGAAAGCGTCGCCGTGCTATATCAAGCGTGTCGATCGCCTGTTCCCAGGGCAACTGCGGCATATCCAGCAGACCCAGTTCAGCATTCAGAAACCGCATATCAAAGGCTGCGTTGTGAATAACCAGCTTGGCATCGCCGACAAACGTCAGAAAATCCTGCGCGATGCGGGCAAAAACCGGTTTATCAGCCAGAAACTCGTCACCCAGACCATGAACGGCAAAAGCCTCGGCCGGCATGGGGCGTTCGGGGTTGATATATTGGTGATAGGTTCGACCGGTCGGCACATGGTTCAGCAGTTCCACACCACCAATTTCAACGATACGGTCACCCTGTGACGGGTCAAAACCGGTGGTTTCGGTATCGAGGACAATTTCACGCATGCATTCCGGCCTTGATCTGCTGGAACACAGATTGCACCTGGGACCGCGCGTCATCAAGGCCGTTTGAAGTGTCGATGATATAGTCTGCGCGCGCGCGTTTCTCTGCGTCAGGCATCTGGCGGGATAGAATATCGTCGAATGTGTCGGCGGTCATGCCTGGTCGGGCCAGCACGCGTGCGCGCTGAATATCGGCATCGGCGGTGACGATGATGGTTGCGTCAACCTTGGCGCCGGTTTCGAACAGCAAAGGGATGTCGAGGATGACACAATCGGCTTTGGTTGTTGCGATAAAGGCTTCTCGGTCCTTTTGTACAAGGGGATGAATGACGCGTTCGATCCGTGCCAGCAGTTCAGGTTCATCGGCGATGGCCTGGCGCAAATGGGTCCTGTCAACATCCTGTCCGGGCCGGGCCGCGACCGGCACCAGATTTGCGATACGGGCATGGCTCTCGGCCCCCGCAGAGTAGAGACGATGAACCGCGCCATCTGCATCCCAGACCGCACATCCAAGATCGGCAAACATTGCTGCCGTTGTCGATTTTCCCATACCGATGGAGCCGGTCAGGCCAAGGATCATAGGCCGGGTCATGGTGCAGTCATGATGTTGCGAAGGTCCTGACCAACCTCTGGTCTTTGACCAAACCAACTTTCGAACCCGGGAACCGCCTGAAACAGAAGCATGCCCAGACCATCGACCGTTCGCAAATCCCGATCCTCAGCTTTTTGCAGAAGTGATGTGCGTAGCGGGTTGTAGACAATATCTGTCACTAACGCATCCGCTGGGGCATTATTCAGATTGATCTGGAGGTCCGGCTTTCCAGTCATGCCCAGTGCGGTGGTGTTGACGATGATCGCGACATCCTCGATCACTTCGGAAATGCGGGTCCAGTCGATGATGGTAATCTTGGCGCCAAACTGTTCGCGAAGAATCTCCGATCGCTGCCGAGTGCGGTTGGCGATACGCACCTCTGGCGCGCCCGCGCTTAGCAAGGCTTGAACAATCGCGCGAGAGGCACCGCCCGCCCCAAGAACAAGCGCCGGTCCGGTTTTGGCTGACCAGTCCGGGGCACTGGCCCGGATATTTTCCATAAATCCATAGCCGTCGGTGTTGTCAGCCTGAAGCGTACCATCACTGCGGAACGTGATCGTATTGGCGGCACCAATCAGAGAAGCCCGGTCCGTGACGGTATCTGCCATCGGCAGGATAGCTTCTTTATAAGGAATGGTAAGATTTACCCCGACAAAGCCAAGTTTTGGCAAAGCGCGGATACCGGTTTCGAAATCCTGCGGTTTCAGGCCAATGGGGACATAGTGTCCGGGCAACCCATATTTTTGCAACCAGTGACCATGCAACCGAGGTGATTTACTGTGCGCGATGGGCCAGCCTATCACACCTGCAAGGGGCGGGGCGGTATCGGTCATTTTGGTGCAAGACCTCTGGTTCGGAGAAAGTCGAGTACTTCGAGGAAGGGAATTCCGAGGATGGAAAAATAGTCGCCTTCGACTTTACCGAACAGGGCAGCGCCGCCATCCTCGATCTTATATCCGCCAACTGTGTCGAGAAGGTCATCCCCATGCTGGTTAAGATATTTGTCGAGTGCGGTATCAGAGAAATTCCGCATCGTGATCCGGGCGCTGCCGATAAAACGCCAGACGGGACGCGCGTTTTCGAACGCGACGGTGGCGGAATATAGTTGGTGGGTCCAATTACGTAAGGACATTAACTGGGCGCGTAGCTCTGCCTGATCTTTTGGTTTATCGAGCAAGTCAGTATCGGCGCTAAGCACCTGATCGGCCCCGATGACGATTGCATTGGGGTTTCGCCGCGCTATTTTTCCGGCCTTGGTCTCGGCCAATGCATCCGCGATATCGCGATGGGGCACCTGATCAGAAAGCAGGGCTGCCTTGATCGCGGCCTCGTCAATATTGGCTGGCTGACAAATAGGCGACAGGCCGACAGCGCGGAACAAACGGTGGCGAACAACGGATTGGGTCGCGATGATCAAATCGGCAGGCTGGGTCATGATGGTTCAGAAATGCCATATACGGCGGCGGCCGTCATCCGGTTTGTCACTATTTTTTTAGGAGAACACTGTGGATAGATATTGGGATGAATTCTCGTTTTCCCCAGAAGACTGCAGGAGCTGCATTTTTTCCAGAATCCGCACAGCCGAAATGCGGCGGTTGTTCAAACTTGGCAACTTGGTGAGTATGTATGTGAAAACTGGGGATAATCCTGTTTTTTTGGAAGGCTATAGTACTCCGGTAAAAGTTATCGACACGCATATCCCATATAAGATGTTGTTTTAATTAAATAATTATTGGAAATTCACGACCAGGGAGAAAGTGATATCCCATCGGAACAACTACGTGGACATGTGGAAAACTGATAGAGTTATGGTGATCCACATAACCAACAGGACCCACAACAAACCACTATTCTTTCTTATTTCTTTTTATATGTATTAGGGTCTGAAACCTGTTTGGGAGAAATCGATGCTAAGCATGGCATATCCATGGATTAAAGCACTGCATGTGATGGCAGTGATCGCCTGGATGGCTGGGCTGTTCTATCTTCCCAGGCTGTTTGTCTATCATGCTGAGAAAGGAGAAACAGGTTCAGAGCTTTCCGAGGTACTGAAGGTGATGGAATTAAAGCTTTTGCGGGTGATCATGAACCCGGCAATGGTTGTCGTTTGGCTGTGTGGGATCATAATGATTGTGACAATACCTGAACTTTTGCATGAGCCATGGATGTGGGTGAAGCTGGCTGCTGTGACACTGATGACAGGGTTTCATCATTGGTTGGCGTTGCGGCGTAAGGATTTTGCCAGTGATCGAAATCAACTGGCTGGGCGGAGCTATCGTATTGCCAATGAATTGCCGACAGTGCTGATGGTGGTGATTGTGACTATGGTGGTCGTGCAGCCTTTCTGATAGGCAGTGATTGACATTTACTTGTGAATGCTCATATACGCGTCAAAGCACTGGCATTCGCCGACTTATGTGTTGTTCCCAGATGATTGACAGTTTTGTCACCGACTTCCACGTGGTGCACGTGTGATATCCCAAGGTATCCCTATGGAATTTGAAGAACTCTCCCTTGCTGACCTGAAAGCCAAAAGCCCGGCTGATCTGTTAACTATGGCCGAAACGCTTGAGATCGAGAATGCCTCGACCATGCGGAAGGGCGACATGATGTTCGCCATTCTCAAAGAGCTGGCTGAAGAAGGGGTAGAGATTTCTGGCGATGGGGTGCTGGAGGTTTTGCAGGACGGGTTTGGGTTTTTGCGCAGTCCAGAGGCAAACTACCTGCCAGGCCCGGATGATATCTATGTCAGTCCGACCCAGATCCGGAAATTTTCATTGCGGACTGGAGATACGGTCGAAGGGGTGATCCGGGCGCCGAAGGACAATGAACGGTATTTTGGTCTGGTGAAAGTGTCGAAGATCAACTTTACGGATCCAGAAAGTGCCCGGCATAAAGTGGCTTTTGATAACCTGACGCCGCTATATCCAGATGAGCGGCTGCAGATGGAGATCGATGATCCGACAATCAAGGATAAGTCTGCGCGTGTCATTGACCTTGTTGCACCCATCGGAAAAGGTCAGCGATCCTTGATCGTTGCACCGCCTCGGACTGGTAAGACCGTGATTTTGCAGAATATTGCTGCCTCAATTGAAAAAAATCATCCAGAGTGTTTTTTGATCGTTCTGCTGGTCGACGAAAGACCGGAAGAGGTGACGGATATGCAGCGGTCAGTGAAGGGTGAGGTGATATCCTCGACCTTTGATGAACCGGCTGGGCGTCACGTTGCGGTGGCTGAGATGGTTATCGAAAAGGCCAAACGCCTGGTGGAGCATAAACGGGATGTTGTGATCCTGTTGGATTCGATCACGCGGTTGGGCCGGGCATATAACACTGTGGTTCCCAGCTCGGGCAAGGTTCTGACCGGTGGTGTGGATGCAAATGCTTTGCAACGGCCAAAGCGCTTTTTTGGTGCTGCGCGGAATATCGAGGAAGGCGGGTCGCTGACGATTATCGCAACGGCGCTAATCGATACCGGAAGCCGCATGGATGAGGTGATCTTTGAAGAGTTCAAGGGTACTGGTAACTCTGAGATTGTACTGGATCGGAAGATTGCAGATAAGCGTGTGTTCCCGGCAATCGATATACTGAAGTCCGGAACGCGGAAGGAAGACTTGCTGGTTGATAAAGCTGATCTTACCAAGATTTTCGTATTGCGACGTATTCTGAACCCGATGGGGACGACCGATGCGATCGAGTTCCTGTTGGGTAAGCTGAAACAGACCAAATCTAATGCGGAGTTCTTTGACTCCATGAACAGCTAGGTTACATGCTTGGGCGGTAATCTAGTCTGGGCTGGATATGGCTGATACGATTTTTGCAGAGGCGACGGCGCCAGGGCGTGCGGGATTGTCCGTTGTGCGGATCTCCGGTCCGTTGTCTGGGCACGCGGCCCGTATGTTGGCAGGCCCGCTACCGGGTCCCAGGACGGCGGCATTGCGAGAAATCCGCAGTTTGTCAGGCGAATTGCTGGATGAAGCGCTTGTTGTGTTCTTTGAGGCAGGTCGCAGTTTTACTGGCGAGGAAGTCGTAGAACTGCAGTTGCATGGTAGCGTAGCAGTCGTGCGTGCTGTTCTGACAGAGTTGGGCGCTACTGATGGCTTGCGGATGGCGGAGCCGGGCGAGTTTACGCGGCGTGCTTTGGATAGTGGGCGTCTTGATCTTACCCAGGTAGAGGGCTTGGCGGACTTGATAGCCGCCGAGACCGACCTGCAACGGCAACAAGCCATGCGGGTTTTTGGAGGGTCGCTTACCAGTCTTGCGGAGACTTGGCGGCAAAAGCTGACACGGGCTATGGCGCTTTTGGAAGTGACGATAGACTTCGCTGAAGAGGACGTGCCGGCGGATGTTTCTGCAGAGGTGCGTGCGCTGTTGACTGATGTGAAAGGTCAGATTGAGAGAGAGTTGCAGACATCGCAATTTTCAGAGCGTGTGCGTCATGGTTTTGAGGTGGCCATTGTAGGGCCGCCGAATGCCGGTAAATCCAGTCTTTTGAACTATCTGGCTGGTAGGGATGCCGCAATTACGTCTCCTGTGCCAGGGACGACGCGGGATATGATTGAGGTCCGGATGGATCTTGGCGGTATCCCGGTGACTTTGGTTGATACTGCAGGTTTGCGAGAGACAGATGATAGTGTCGAGGCAGAAGGTGTGCTTCGGGCCAGGGAACGGGCATCTTCGGCAGATATCAGGATAGTCTTGGGGAGTCATTCTGAGTCGGATGATGTTAATACTATTACGGTTACCACCAAGGCTGATCTTGGCGAGAAGGGGCCAGGCTTGGCTGTTTCGTCTGTTACCGGCCAGGGCGCGGTAGAGTTAACGCAGGAGATAGCGCAAAGGCTGCGTGGTAAAGCTAACGTTTCTGGTTCTGCTATTCGACAGCGGCATGTGGCTGCGTTAAATACTGCTAGTGACCTTCTTGAAGCAGCTTTGAACGGTGAGTGCGCAGCGGAGTTTCTAGTAGAGGATATTAGGCTGGCTGTGCGGCAACTTGAGGGCCTGGTTGGGCGTGTTGATGTTGAAAATCTACTAGATGTTGTGTTTTTGGATTTCTGTATAGGAAAATAGAGTGTTTCACGTGAAACAAGATCGCTTTGATGTAGTTGTTGTTGGTGGCGGCCATGCGGGATGCGAGGCCATTTTTGCCGCTTTTCGAATGGGTGCAAAAGTTGCGCTGGTGACGCATAGATTCGATCGCATAGGTGAGATGTCCTGCAACCCAGCCATTGGTGGTCTGGGAAAAGGCCATCTTGTTCGTGAGATTGATGCGTTGGACGGTGTTATGGGTCGCGTTGCCGATAAAGCCGGTATTCAGTTCAGGTTGCTAAATCGCAGTAAAGGAGCGGCGGTACAGGGACCTCGGGCTCAGGAAGATCGGGACATTTTTCGTCGGTCGATGCAGGCTGAGTTTAAGAGTAATCCAGAGATTGAGATTGTCGAAGGTGCTGTCGATGATCTTTTAATTGATTCTGGAAGAGTTAACGGTGTTCGTCTTGCTGATGGAAGTGAGGTAGCTTCAAGTACCGTGGTTTTGACAGCCGGAACCTTCCTAAGAGGTGTTATCCATATCGGGGGAGAGAAGCGGCCCGGCGGACGTGTTAATGATGCGCCAGCAAATCTCTTAGGGCGGCGAATTGAAGCTCTTGGTTTGCCGACAGGTCGCCTAAAAACTGGCACACCGCCCCGACTGGATGGACGAACTATTGACTGGGATCTCGTGGAGATGCAGCCTGGTGATGATGACCCAGAACTGTTTTCCTTTTTGTCCGGGCGGGTTGATCTACGCCAGGTCAGTTGTGGGATTTCCCATACAAACCAGGAAACTCACGACATTGTAAGGCTGAATTTACAAGAATCCGCTATCTATGGCGGTCATACTGACAGTTTGGGACCAAGATATTGTCCATCGTTGGAGGATAAGGTTGTAAAATTTGCTGAGAAGACCTCACATCAGGTTTTTCTTGAACCAGAAGGCTTAAATACTCACATCATTTACCCAAACGGGCTTTCGACTTCGCTATCTGCCGACACGCAAGAGAGGTTTGTTAGAACACTTGCCGGTTTGGGTTCGGCTAAAATTGTTCAGCCGGGTTATGCGATTGAGTATGACTTTGTTGATTCAAGATGCTTAACACACAGTCTTGCAGTGCGAGACCTCAGCGGTTTGTACTTGGCTGGCCAGATAAATGGAACAACGGGGTATGAAGAGGCAGCAGCCCAAGGCCTTATGGCTGGGCTAAACGCGGCAGCAGAAAGCCAAGATGGTGAGCCTGTGATTTTGGATCGGGCTACCGCTTACATCGGCGTTATGATTGATGACCTCGTGACACGGGGCGTTAGTGAACCTTACAGGATGTTTTCCTCTCGCGCAGAACACCGATTATCGCTGCGTGCTGACAATGCCGACGCGCGCCTGACGCCTATTGGAAAAGGTTTGGGTGTGGTATCTGACTATAGGTGGAAGAGTTTTTTCCGTAAGATGGAAAAGCTAAAGGTTGTTGAGGGTTCTCTTACATCTCTTGCGTTGACGCCAACAGAAGCGAATGGTCTTGATATCAAGGTAAAACTGGATGGTCGGTCTCGTACGGTATTAGACCTTCTAGGAAGCGGTAGTCTTACGCGCGATCGCCTAAAGTCCATCTGGCCAAAGCTTAAAGGCCTGGATGACTCAATAGTTGAATTGGCGGTGAATAATGCGAAGTACGCACCGTATGTCGAACGCCAGAAGAACAGCGTTGATCTGCTTCGACGCGAGGAAAATATGTCGCTGTCCAGCGATCTTGATTACGGCAGCATACCAGGGCTGTCTCGTGAACTTGCAGATAAGTTAACGAAAGTACAGCCAAGGACGATAGCACAAGCTGGTAGGATAGATGGAATGACTCCGTCTGGTCTTTTGCTTGTTATTAGTCAGAATCGGAAGTTGGAGGGGTAGAGTTGAGCCCGGACGCTTTTTTATCTCTTGGTCTGGATGTTTCACGTGAAACAACTCAACGACTCAACGCCCTCGCTAAATTGGTTAGAAAATGGAATAAGTCCATAAATCTTATTTCAAAAAGTACTACTAACGATATTTGGACCCGCCATATCGTTGATTCTGCCCAACTGCTAGCTTGCGCACCCGCTGACTTCTCAAGTTGGGCGGATTTTGGTTCTGGCGGTGGTTTTCCAGGTTTGGTTGTGTCTTGCCTACATCCCGAGAATACAGGTGTTACGCTTGTTGAGCGAGATGCTAGAAAAGTCGCCTTCCTGCAGGAAGCCAAACGCCTTCTTAGCTTAAAATGCAATATTTTGTATGATGATATAAAAAATCTACCAGATCTACGTGCAGATGTCATATCTGCCCGGGCACTTGCGCCATTGCATAGACTACTCGAACTGACTCAACCGCATCTTAAAGATGATGGTATAGCGCTGTTCCCTAAAGGTGCAGGTCATATGGATGAAGTGTCTCTGGCCAAGACAGACTGGAAGATGCAGATAGAGTACATCCAAAGCGTCACCTCAACCGACTCGACCATTCTTCGTATCAGGAACATCGCACATGTCTGACAGCCAGCGGCCACGAATATTGGCTATCGCCAACCAGAAAGGTGGCGTCGGAAAAACGACAACGACGATAAATCTTGGAACAGCACTGGCTGCCGTTGGTAAAAAAGTCTTGCTTATCGATATTGATGCTCAGGGGAACGCATCAACAGGGTTGGGTATCTCGCGCTCCGAACGCACTCTTAGTTCATATGATTTGTTGCTTGGAACGGAAAAGCTGAAAGAGATTTCGACTGATACTATTGTTCCAAACATGCAGATTGTCCCGTCAACCACCGATCTAAGTTCCCTGGATATGGAGTTGCACGACGCCAAAGATAAGAACCGCCGCCTTAGCATTGCATTAGGCAGAAAGTCTGCAGCTAAGTATGACTATATTCTGATCGATTGTCCCCCGTCGTTGAATCTACTGACGCTGAACGCCCTGATCGCCGCTGACGGTGTTCTGATACCGCTGCAATGCGAGTTTTTCGCACTTGAAGGTTTGTCACAACTTCTTCAGACCATTGGTCAGATCCGCGATACTGCCAATCACCGCCTAAGGATCAGCGGCATTGTGCTAACCATGTACGACATACGAAACAACCTTTCAGGTCAGGTCGCTCAGGATGTGCGTGAAAATCTTGGGGAATTGGTTTTTGATACCATTGTGCCACGCAACGTACGTCTCAGTGAAGCACCCTCACATGCCCTGCCAGCGCTGATCTATGATCATCGTAGTGCAGGCAGTATTGCATATCAGAAACTGGCGGCTGAGTTTCTGCGCAGAATGCGCGACGGCGCGGACGGATAGAAGGATCAGACATGGCAAAGAACGAAAAAAAAGGTCTGGGCCGAGGGCTCTCTATGTTGTTGGCCGAAGGTGAAGGCACGGCGCGCCCACCTGGTGACCGACAAATCCCGATAGAACAGATTGTCCCCAATCCTGATCAGCCGCGCCGCGATTTCGTAAAAAGCGACCTTGATGATCTGGCTAGATCAATCTCTGAGAAAGGCGTTATCCAACCCTTGATCGTCCGCGCAAGTCCTGATGGGTCTGATACCTATCAGATTGTTGCGGGAGAGCGCCGCTGGCGTGCCGCACAACAGGCAAAACTGCACGAGCTGCCCGTTATCATCCGGGAATTCTCGGATGTCGAAGTTCTTGAAATAGCTATCATCGAAAACATCCAGCGTGCCGACCTAAATCCTGTTGAGGAGGCCGTCGGCTATCGCCAGCTGATGGACCGGTTCGGGCATACTCAAGAAAAAATATCCGAGGCGCTTGGCCGCAGTCGCAGTCATATCGCCAATCTTCTAAGGCTGCTCAATCTGCCCAAGGATGTTCTCGACCTTGTCCGCAATGGACAGCTGTCTGCAGGACATGCGCGTACACTCGTCACCGCAGAAGACCCATTGACGCTGGCTCACAAGATCATCACTGAGGGTCTGTCGGTTCGCCAGGCTGAGGCTCTTGCAAAGGGGAAACCTACCCAGCAAAGGGCAGGACAGACGCGTTCGGAAAAGGATGCAGACACCCGTGCAATCGAAAAGGATCTCGCTGCACATCTTGGTCTAAAAATTTCCATTGACCACAAGCCTGGGACAGAGGGCGGAACTGTCCGTATCAGCTACTCGTCCCTCGATCAGCTTGACGGCCTCTGTCAGCTCCTGTCCAGCTAAACCATCTATAGCGTCTCGCGAAATACCCCAGACATCAGGCATCATCTCACGCGTTGAAATCTCTGATTTCAGGCAGCGTTGGATGAGTTAAGTTTTTTGCATGACGCTTTAGCCTAGGGAAAGTTCACGGATTAGGTAGTTAAGTACTAAACGACCACTACTTGTGGCTCGGATGTCGCGATTGGTCACTTCCGCAAGACCTGCATCGACCAACTCCCGCAGGGCGTCGCTTTCTGCGCCATTTCCCCAACCCAGGCTCGCCAAGCGTTCCCTGCTGATCCCTTCGCCAAGGCGCAAACCCATGATCAGGTATTCATTCACCTGATCGCTGTATGACAGCGCGACCTGCTCACCTGTTTCGCCACCGTTAAGTGCTAGCTCCAACCACGCCTCTGGCTGACGCACCGCCGCGGTTGCAAAGCGCTCACCGCCTGTTTCGACCCGCCCATGTGCCCCAGGCCCAACACCGAGATACTCACCACCCCGCCAATAGACCAGGTTATGCTGACATTGATACCCGGGCTTGGCATGGTTAGAGACTTCATAAGCTGGCAAACCAGCCGCGCCGCAGACATCTTGCGTCAGTTCATAAAGATCAGCGCCAAGGTCATCTGACGGTAAACCTCGTAACCCGCCCTGCGAGTGCAAATCGCCAAACCGCGTTCCTGCTTCAATGGTCAGTTGATAAAGCGACAAATGATCGCCCGCCATCTTGCAGGCATCCGTTAACTCCTTACGCCAATCCTGCAGGCTTTGATCCTGCCGCCCGTAAATAAGATCAAAGCTGACACGATCGAACTGCGCGCGCGCTATATCAAAAGCGGCCCGCGCTTCAGCCGCACTGTGCAAACGACCCAACCGCTTCAGGTCATGGTCATTCAGCGCCTGAATACCCAAAGAAATCCGATTAACCCCGGCGTCAGCATTGGATGCAAAACGATCCGCCTCGACCGAGGTTGGATTGGCCTCAAGTGTTACCTCTGGTGTCACTGTCGCAGGCCAAAGCCGTGATACCTCATCGACAATTGCGGCAACGGTGTCCGGGTGCATCAGGCTGGGGGTTCCGCCGCCAAAAAAGATGCTGTCGACCCGCCGCCCGGACAGTCCGTCTGCCCTACGTTGCAGGTCACCAACTAAGGCCTGCCGCCAAACTGTATGATCGATGCTAGAACGGACATGTGAGTTGAAGTCACAATAGGGACACTTCGATTGGCAAAACGGCCAATGGACATAGATACCAAACCCGCCCCAGGGCTGTTCATTCACCTTTGAAACACCCATTCAGCAGTTTTGCAAACGCGTCAGCGCGATGGCTCATCGCCTGCTTTCTGGCACTGTCCATCTCGCCAAATGTTTCGGTTTCGCGATCAGGCAGAAATACTGGATCAAAGCCAAAGCCTTCCGCCCCCCGCATCGGCCAGACGATCCTGCCAGGCACTTCGCCGCGAAATACCTCATCATGCCCGTCCGGCCAGGCCAGACATAATGTACAAACAAACCGGGCGGTGCGTGGCTCTGGCGCGTTCTTGGCTTCCAGCTCAGTCCAAAGCCGCGTCATGGCCATAGGAAAATCACGGCCAGATCCGGTTTCAGCCCAGTCGGCAGTGTAAACCCCGGGTGCGCCATCCAGCGCGTCGACCTCTATCCCGCTATCATCGGCCAGAGACGGCAGGCCACTGCCCTTGGCAGCAACATGCGCTTTGATCCGCGCGTTTCCAACAAAGGTATCTTCGGTCTCTTCTGGCTCTTCCAGACCAAAATCAGTCACAGGTACAACGGAGATGCCGCCGTCTTCGAACAGTTCCGCCAATTCCCGCAGCTTTCCGGCGTTGTGTGAGGCCAGAACCAGACGATCTCCGGTAAACGGGCGCATCAGGTAGCGACAGCCTGTGTCTGCAGCGCCACAAGGCGTTCACGTCCTTTGTCGGCCAGATCCATCAATGTATCCAGTTCCGCACGGCTAAAGGGCGCACCTTCGGCTGAACCCTGCACTTCAATCAGACCACCGCTTCCGGTCATGACAAAGTTCGCGTCAGTGCCTGCGGTGCTGTCCTCGTCATAGTCAAGGTCCAGAACTGGCTGTCCCCCATATATACCGCAACTGACCGCGACCACATGGTCGTTTAGTGGATCGTGCAGAATCTCGCCGGCAGCTTTCAACCCATCCACAGCCTGCCGCAATGCGACCCAGGCGGCAGTAATCGATGCGCAACGTGTGCCACCATCAGCCTGCAGGACATCGCAATCAATAGTAATCTGTCGTTCGCCCAGCGAAGATCGGTCGACACAGGCCCGCAGTGATCGACCTATCAGGCGCTGGATTTCCTGGGTACGCCCGCTTTGCTTTCCAGCGGCCGCCTCGCGCCGGTTCCGCGAACCGGTAGAGCCTGGCAACATTCCATATTCTGCCGTTACCCAGCCCAGCCCGGAATTGCGCAAAAACGGCGGCACCCGCTCTTCCAGTGATGCCGTGCAGAACACATGCGTGTCTCCCCAGCGGATCAGGCAGGATCCGGCAGCGTGCTTCGAAACATTGGTTTCAATGGTGATATCACGCAGCTGATCCTGCGCGCGTCCTGACGGTCGCATTCCTGTCCTCCGGCAATTTGCGCCGGTGATAGACGGAATCTGCTGCCGGGTTCAATGGCCATCAAAGATTGACCGGCCTGTTTTCAGGCCATACATCGAAAGATGCAATTTTCGGCTGACCAAGATGCACTCCATAACCAACAGCCTTTCTGATCTGGATCACCGCAGCCAGGACGTGTTTCGGCGGCTGGTGGAGGCTTATCTGGAAACCGGTGATCCTGTTGGGTCCCGCACTTTGACACGCAGCCTGACGGAAAAGGTCTCAGCCGCAACCGTTCGCAACACGATGCAGGATCTGGAGCATCTGGGCCTGCTCGACAGTCCCCACGTGTCGGCTGGCCGCATCCCGACGCAGTTGGGCCTGCGCCTGTTTGTTGATGGTTTCATGGAGATCGGACAGATCTCCGACCATGACCGGGCTGAGTTGGAAAAAACCGTCGGCGGCAACGATCCGGATATCGAATCGCGGTTAGATCGGGCCGGATCGCTGCTGTCCGGCCTGACTCATGGCGCAAGTCTGGTCATGGCCCCTAAGACCGAAGCGCCGATCAAACATCTGGAATTTGTGTCCATCGCACCGGATCAGGCGCTCGTTGTGCTTGTCATGGCCGACGGCAGCGTTGAAAACCGTTTGTTCACACCGCCCGCCGGTATGACACCTTCTGCGATGCGAGAGGCAGCGAATTTCCTCTCGACCATCCTGCAGGGCTACACCTTGCGTGAAAGCGCTCGGGTGGTCAGCCAGCAGATCGACGCCCATCGTCAGGAACTCGACACGCTTGCCACCCGGCTGGTTGAGGAGGGTATCGCTGTCTGGTCTGGCGGAACAGATACCGACCACAGCCGCCTGATTGTACGCGGGCGCTCAAATCTTTTGGGAAATGATGCCGATGAGGCTGATCTGGACCGCATACGAACGCTGTTTGACGATCTGGAGCGAAAAAGGGACTTGGCCCAGCTTCTGGATCTTACGGAACAGGGTGAGGGCGTGCGGGTTTTTATCGGCTCGGAAAACAAACTCTTTTCGCTTTCCGGTTCCTCTTTGGTGGTTTCTCCCTATATGAACTCCGAACGGCAAATTATCGGTGCCGTGGGCGTGATCGGACCAACCCGGCTGAACTATGGCCGCGTGGTGCCGATTGTTGACTATACGGCGCAGCTTCTAAGCCGTATGGTCAGCGGCTGCTGAGCACCGGACAGCAAGGACAAAAAGACCATGGCAAAGAACAAGGCCACCGATATGGAAGATCAGATCGAGGAAGAGGCGTTCCTCGATGACCCCGAAGAGGTCGATATCGCAGATCTGATGGCAGAACCCACCGAAGAAGAGATTACGCTGGATGAAATTCAGGCTGAACGCGATGAGCTGAAAGATCGCCTACTGCGCGCACTAGCTGAAACAGAAAACCTGCGCAAACGCGCGGATCGGGACCGCCGCGACGCAGAGCTTTACGGCGGTGTCCGGCTGGCCCGCGATCTTTTGTCCGTACATGACAATCTGGGCCGCGCGCTTGAGGCGATTGACGATGACCTGCGCGAACAGGCCCCCGGTCTGGTCGAAGGTCTGGACCTGACCCAACGCGATCTGCTGGCGGTTTTCCAGAAACACAAAATCGAAAAGATTGAGCCAGAGATCGGCGACAAGTTCGATCCAAAGCTGCACCAGGCCATGTTCGAGGCCCCGGTGCCTGACCATCCGGCCGGTTCGATCATTCAGGTTATGGCCACCGGTTTCGTCATTGGTGAACGCTTGCTGCGGCCCGCACAGGTAGGTGTTTCGTCTGGCGGCGCCTGAAAAGATGGTGGGTTTCACCCACCCTACGCAAGCCGGACACCCGGTAGGGTGGGTGAAACCCACCCGCCCCTAGTTCTCAATAAGCACTTTAAGTTCGTAAATCAGATCCAGTGCATCCCGGGGCGACATGGTGTCAGGAAGCACGTCCTTCAGGCGGTCCTCCAGCACTGACGAAGATGTGGTTGCTGGCAACGGGGCAGGGGTGGCGGTGAACAGCGGCAAATCGTCAATCAATGCACGCGATTTGCCACCACCTTCCCGATCTCCTTCTTCCAGCGCATCGAGAACGATCCGCGCACGGCTGATCACCGCCTCCGGCAGGCCCGCCAGCTTGGCCACCTGCACTCCATAGGACCGGTCAGCTGCCCCCTCGCGGACCTCATGCAAAAAGACGACATCGCCTTCCCATTCGCGCACCGCAACGGTCGCGTTATGCAGCCTCGGCAATTGCGCTGTTAGCGAGGTCAGCTCGTGGTAATGCGTTGCAAACAGGGTTCGGCAGTCATTGACGTTATGCAGATGCTCTAACGTGGCCCAGGCAATCGCCAATCCGTCATAGGTTGAGGTGCCGCGCCCGATTTCATCCAGAATGACAAGGGCTTTCGGTCCGGCTTGATTAAGAATGGTTGCTGTCTCGACCATCTCGACCATAAAGGTCGACCGCCCGCGTGCCAGATCATCCGCTGCGCCGACGCGGCTCATGATCTGGTCGACAATGCCGATATGCGCCTGGGTTGCGGGTACAAATGATCCAATCTGTGCCAGCAGAGCGATCAGCGCATTCTGGCGTAGGAAAGTCGATTTACCAGCCATGTTGGGCCCGGTCAGCAGCCATACCGGATGGGTATCCGCGCTGCCCGCGCTCAGATTGCAGTCATTGGCAACGAATGACCCCTCGCCAGAACGACGAAGCGCAAGCTCCACCACCGGATGACGGCCGCCCTCGATCGCAAAGGCTCGGGTGCTGTCCATTCTGGGTCGCACCCAATCCTCGCCTGTGGCCAGATCGGCCAGCGCTGCCGTGAGGTCAATCTCTGCCAGCGCTTTGGCAGCCTGGGTCAGTTCTGCCGCCTTATCCAGAACCCTTTCGCGCAATTCTGCGAAGATCCGGGTTTCGATCTCTTGCGCATGGTTACCGGCATTCAGGATGCGGGTTTCAAGTTCCGACAGGTCCACGGTGGTAAAGCGCACCTGATTGGCCGTGGTCTGGCGATGGATAAATGTCTCTGACAGCGGGGCCGACATCATCTTTTCGGCATGCGTTGCCGGTGTTTCGACGAAATATCCCAGCACGTTGTTATGCTTGATCTTTAACGCAGTGACGCCCGCTTGCTCGGCATATTGCGCCTGCATACCCGCGATAACACCGCGCCCTTCTTCGCGCAGGGTACGGGTTTCATCCAGCTCCGTGTCATAACCTGCAGCAACAAAACCTCCATCGCGCGCCAGCAATGGGGGGTCGGCGACCAAAGCGTCATCCAGCAGGCTTTGCAGATCATCATGCCCGGTCAGGTCAGTTGCCGCCTGCGCCAGAAGGTCCGGCACATCCTGATCTGACAAAAGCCCGGCAATCTCAATCGCCTGAACCAATGCATCGCGCAGCGCGGTCAGATCGCGCGGGCCACCCCTGTCTAAGGATAACCGTGACAAAGCGCGCACCATATCTGGAACAGCACGCAGCGCATGGCGCAGATCAGCGGCCAGGGTGGTATTGGTTGCAAGACATGCCACAGCATCATGCCGCTCTGCAATGGTTGCGATATCCGTTGACGGGCTGGCCAGACGCAACTCCAGCAGGCGCGCGCCGGCCCCGGTCAGTGTCCGGTCGATCGCATGCAACAAAGAGCCTTCGCGCCCACCCGACAAGGTGCGCGTCAGCTCCAGATTGCGCCGCGTCGCCGCGTCGATCTGCATGACACCGCCTGTTGCCTCAATCACCGGGGGACGCAATAGGGGCAGGTTACCGCGCTGCGTCAGGTCCAGATACTCAACAACCGCGCCCAACGCCCCCAGCTCTGCCCGCTCGAAACTGCCGTATCCATCCAGCGACTTGACATTATAAAGCTCACATAACCGCTTTTGCCCGCCCGCACTGTCAAAGGCCGAGGCCGCAAGCGGTGTTAGTGTGATCCCGGCGTCTTCGGCCAGGGTGCGCAGGTTTTCACTATCTGCATCGCTGACAAGCAATTCACGCGGCGCGATCCTTGCCAGCATCGGCGACAACGCGCTGGGCGCACAGCTGGTCACCATAAAATCACCAGTCGAAACATCGACCCAGGCCAGCGCACCTGCATCCCGCACCTGCGCACAGGCCGCCAGAAAATTGTGTTGCCGCGCATTCAGCAACGAATCCTCGGTCAGGGTGCCCGGCGTGACCAGCCGCACGACATCCCGCTTGACCACGGCTTTATATCCGCGCTTTTTAGCCTCTTCCGGCTTTTCCATCTGTTCACAAACGGCCACCCGGAACCCTTTGCGGATCAGGGTCAGAAGATACCCTTCGGCGGCATGATGCGGCACACCGCACATGGCGATATCATTGCCGTCATGTTTGCCCCGTTTGGTGAGCGCAATATCAAGCGCGGCCGAGGCAGCCTCTGCATCCTCAAAAAACAACTCATAGAAATCGCCCATCCGATAAAACAGCAGCGCATCGGGATACCGTACCTTGATCGACAGGTATTGCGCCATCATCGGCGTGACGGTTTGCGTGTTCACGTTGGCTGTCCTCCTGACCTGAACCTTATGCTGTGTCGTGATCAGGCAAAAGGGTCAGGCATGGTTTTGAAGGACGCTCTTGATCCGTTCCATCGCCGGGGTCTTGCGCATCCGGGTCAGATAGTCGCCCATGGGCCCGTCGGGCAGCGGAAACTTGGCCGTGACGGCCCAACCCGCACATTGGCTGAGGATGATATCTGGGATGGTCATGCTCTCGCCAGTCAGGAACGGCTTGTCGCCCAATACTTCAGTCAGGTGTGCCATCGACCTGGTGAATTCCGCAATGGCTGTATCCTTGATCTCTGGCATGCGCAGCTTTTCCGGCAGGGCGAAGCGGTGTTTAGCCGCAAGCCATAGGGCAGCATCTACCTCGCACATAATGTAATTGGTGATCGCATCCTGCTGCGCCCGTTCAATCGTACCTGCGGCATGGGTCAGTTTGCCATGTTTGTCGGCCAGATAAGTCACAATAGCGGTCGAGTCGCTGATAACAGTATCACCATCCTTCAGGCAGGGGATCTTACCGGTCGGATTGTATTGCTTTGCCTCGCCCGAGCCGGGAATGGTCGGAACAATCTCGTAAGCCAGCTCCATCTCTTCTAATGCACGTATAACGCGCAGCGCACGGGATTTCGGATGTCCGATAACGGTATACATGGGCTATCTCCGTTGTTGCATGGCGATGCGGATGAACAGGCGTTCGACCATGGCCATATCCGGTAGGGGTCGGGGGGATCGCAGGGCCAGATCGGTGTCGGTGATCATTCGCAAAACAGATTCCAACTTGGCGACGCCAATTGCACGGGCCTGCCGCGCCATGCGGTCCCGCCGGGGGCCAAAAACTGGGGGCCGCGCCCGGGAAAGCGCCGCTTCCGGACCCTGACCGGAAGAGGCCGCCGCGTGCAACTGGCGAAAATGCCGGGTGGCCGCAATACACAGCGAGGTTGCCGTTGTACCCTGGCCAGACAGCTTGCGCATCAACTCGCCCAGATGCTCTACACCGCCCTCTGCAACCATATTGATCGCATCATCCATCGCCGCCTCAAGCGAGGTCGGCGCACAGGCAGCCACGTCTTCAGAACTGACCGGATTGGCATCGCCCAGCTTGTAAAGGGCCAGTTTTTCCATGGTCTGGCGAAAATCCCCGGGATCAAGCGCGCGGCCAAGGGCGGTCAAATCCTCCATCGCGGCGGATGAAACCGCGCCCACCCCGGCGGCCTTTAGCGCGGCTTCAATCTCTTCGCGGCTGGCGGCATCGGCATAGATCGCGGCGGATCGGCAGCGGCTGTCGCCCTCAAATAGCTTGCGCAGACTGGATCTGGCGTTCAACTGCCCTGCCGTCATGACAATAGTGGCATCGCCCGGCGCCCAGTCGCTTAGCGCGGCTTGCACAGATTTTGTAAGCGTATCGGTCGCTTCCTCAACAAAGACCACCCGGTCACCGGGGAAAAAGCCCGTGGCTTTCAGGTCATCCAGCAGGCGGGCCGGATCGCCGCGCAGATCGCCACCGGACATCCGGGTCAGGCGCATCTCGGCTTCGCCATCAGGGCCGACAAGCGCTTTGATCAGGTCCTGGCGTTTCAACGCCACGCGCATGGCGTCAGGTCCGTGGATCAAAATACCGGCGAGGCCGCGCTCTGGCTTAGCGATAAAGGCCGTCAGATCGCGCGGGCTAAGTTTCATAACCACTCATCAGCAGAAGCGGCCAGCCGTAGGACAATCTGGTCCGCAAGGTTGCGGGCCAGTCGCCGCGCGGCGTCTTCGGCTGCGGTCTGGGTTGCAAATGCCGAGGCTGTTGTGGAGTAGGCGGTGAAAGCCCGAACCCGGCCAGAAAACACAGGTTTGTCCTCATTCAGCCGATAGAGGGAGAAAACGGTCTCCCCATCCAGATTGACGCGGGTGATTGCGGCATCGGAACGAACCGCACGGCCCTCTTCATTGATCGCCGAATTTACAGACAATCGGTATTCCGGACTGTGGGCCTCTCCCAGCCGGGTGACCAGCCGATCGCGCATGTCGAAATCAAACCGGCTGTCGGGATTGTCGATCGCAATGCGTCCCAACAACCGAGATGCAGCCTGCCCCTCCGCAAACATCGGAGAAAACCCACAGCCGGCAAGCGGCAGATAGAGCAACCCCAGTAAAATATGCCTGCGGGACGCACCCGGCGTCGAAGCCTGTAGGGTGGGTGTAACCCACCCTACCCGACAGGTACCACGCTTACCACTTTCAGAGTTGCCCGATCCCATCAGGCCACCACGTTGACGATCCGGCCAGGCACCACAATCACCTTTTTCGGAGGCTTCCCATCCATGAACTTCTGCACCTGAGGATCAGCCAGTGCCTGCGCCTCAATCTCTTCCTTAGAGGCATCTGCCGCAACCGAAAGTTCCGCCCGGCGCTTCCCGTTCACCTGCACGGGCAGCACCACCGTATTATCGACCAGTAAATCAGGATCAGCCACAGGCCAGGCGGCGGTTGATACAAAGCTGTCCTGTCCCATGGCCTGCCAGATTTCCTCGGCCAGATGCGGGGTCATTGGTTGCATCAGCTGCGCCATAATCGTCATCGCCTCGCGCCGGGCCGCCGGTACACCGGCATGGCCTAAATCGGATCTGGCAATCCCGTTGGTCAGCTCATAAAGCTTGGCGACACCCTTGTTGAAGGTGAAGCCTTCGATGGCCTCCGTCACATCGCGAATGGTCCGGTGCGTCAGGCGGCGCAGCTCTTGCGCGCTGTCGCTGTCGCCTTCGGGCGCATCGCCGTGCTGCGCAATTTCATCCGCCAGACGCCAGACTTTCTGCAGATGACGCCAGGCAGCCTCCGCACCGGATGCTGTCCATTCCACATCACGTTCCGGAGGGCTGTCGGACATGACGAACCAGCGGGCGGTGTCCGCACCGTACTGATCAATGATGTCATTGGGGTCGACGACATTCTTTTTCGACTTCGACATCTTGATCAGTGGGCCGATATCCACCGGCGCGCCATCTTGAAGCCGTGCGCCGTTGTCATCCCGGATCACATCATCCGGCAGATGCCAGACGCGTCGGTCATTGGAATCCGGATGAGGTGTCGAATAGGTCTCATGCACCACCATGCCTTGAGTAAACAGCGCGTTGAACGGCTCGATCGCCTTCGCGGGCAGATGGCCGGTCTTGTTCATGGCGCGGGCAAAGAACCGGGAATAGAGCAGATGCAGGATCGCATGCTCGATCCCGCCGATATACTGATCGACATTCATCCAGTAATCAGCATCGGCGGTGTCTGTGGGTGTACCGGCGTTCGGGTTGGTAAACCGCACATAATACCACGACGAATCCACGAATGTGTCCATCGTGTCCGTTTCACGCTTTGCCGCCGCACCGCAATTCGGGCAGGTCGTGTCGCGCCAGGTCGGGTGCCAATCCAGTGGATTCCCAGGACGATCAAACGTGGCGTCATCTGGCAGCCGGATAGGCAGGTTTTCCTTTTTCTCCGGCACCACACCACAGGTTTCACAATGCACAACGGGGATCGGGCAACCCCAGAACCGCTGCCGCGAAATACCCCAATCGCGCAGCCGGTACCGGGTTTGACCCCGGCCTTTGCCCTGGTTCTCGAACCAGTCGATGGTGGCCAGTATCGCCTCTTCACCCGTTGCATTGGTCACACCGGCGAAATGATCTGTATAGATCACCTGATCTGTTTTCGGCGGCACAAGTGCCTCTGTCCCAACCTCAACCCCTTCCTGTCCGGGCAGGAAGAACGCGTTTCGAACCATCAGGTCGTATTTACGGGCAAAATCCAGATCGCGCTGATCATGCGCGGCACAGCCAAACACTGCACCGGTGCCGTAATCCATCAGCACAAAATTGCCGATCCAGACCGGCAGATCACGATCCTTTGCCGGGTGGCGCACAAAAAGACCGGTGTTGATACCGCGCTTTTCAGCGGTTTCGATGGCCTCTTCCGAGGTTCCCGTCTTGCGGCACTCTGCGCAGAAGTCAGCGATATCCGGGTTCACACCTTCCAGCGCCTTGGCCAGCGGATGATCGGGGGAGATTGCAACAAAGCCTGCCCCATGCATCGTGTCGGGCCGGGTCGAATAGCACACGATGCGTTCAAACCCATGCGCCGGTTCGGTCAGATCAAAGTCAATCTCGACCCCGCGCGATTTGCCAATCCAGTTGGCCTGCATCGCGCGTACCTTTTCAGGCCAGGCGGTCAGCCCGTCCAGTGCCTCAAGCAATTCCTCGGAGTAATCCGATATCCGCGCAAACCACTGTGTCAGCTCCCGCCGTTCGACCGGCGCACCGGATCGCCAGCCCTTGCCGTCAATCACCTGCTCATTCGCCAGAACGGTCATATCGACCGGATCCCAGTTCACCACCGCGTTCTTGCGATAGACCAAGCCAGCCTCAAGGAAGTCCAGAAACAGTGCCTGCTGCTGGCCGTAATACTCCGGATCGCAGGTCGCGAAGGACCGCGACCAGTCATGCGTATATCCCAGCGGCTTCAGCTGGGCCTTCATGTCATCGATATTCTGATAGGTCCAAGCACCCGGATGAACGCCCTTTTCCATCGCGGCATTTTCTGCCGGCAGACCAAAGGCATCAAAACCCATGGGATGCAGCACGTTGAAACCGCGCGCAGTTTTATAGCGCGCAACAACATCGCCCATCGTGTAATTGCGGGTATGGCCAATATGGATGCGCCCTGAGGGATAGGGAAACATCTCAAGCACGTAGTATTTTTCGCGGCTTGGATCGGCCTGAGTGGCGAAAATTCCCGCCTCCTCCCAGGCTTTCTGCCATTTTGGCTCGATCACGCGGGCATTGAGACGGGACATAGTCTAAGGTCTTTCGCTTGGCGGCCCTTAGCCGCGATTGTTTTCGGCCATTTTCATCTGGCGGGCCCGGGTCAGAATGGAATCCTCGATCTGCCGTGCGACATCATCGCTGACAGCAACACCAGTACCGCCGCCGCGGAACACGGCAACACGCAGGGAGCGCGCATCCAAAGCAGGTTGAGAGATATAGACTGTCACACGATAGGGCGTGGAGGCGCCGTTGACTCGGCCCCAGCCCGTGGCAATCACGCCAGAAAACGGATCAACGGTTTCAATAGGCAGGAAAGACAGCACATCCAGCGAGGCCGCCCAAAGGTGCCGGTTCACGGCAATCTTCTGGTCAGCGTTGTCATCGGCGAACAGATCAAAGAAAGATGACCTTTCCCCCTCATCGGCTGTCGGTAGGTTCTGCCGTTGCCGTTCCAGCGAGGCCTGACGCTCCGCTTCCGTACGTCCGCCGCAGCCGGACAAAATAGCGGCAGCTGCCACAAACGAAACTATACCCAAATACCGCATCCGGTTTCCCCGCAGACCAAAGGTTTCAAAGCGTTCTAACCAAGGCAGGAAATCGTCACAAGGCCTTTCCATTTTGTAACCTTCTGAAACCTTGTTCACCAGACTGTGGCATTGCTGCATCAACAATCTTTTCCCAGTCTTTTTATGGCGCATTCGCTTGACCCATCTGGCGGATTTGATCAATTAACAACCGTACTCATCCGGGTCTCCTCGGATAGAGGTGCACCTTGAAACCTTATAATTGAGGGAAAACGATGAAAAACGTTCTCTTCGCAACAAGCGCACTTGTTGCACTCTCTGCCGGGGGCGCAGCACTTGCTGACGGACATGAAGGCGGTATCTCCTTCTCAGGCGACGCGCGTCTGGGTCTTGTCTATGCTGACGGTATCGACACTAACGGCGATGGACTGACTAATGGCGACGATGATGATCTGTTTGGCACTTCGCGTGCTCGCGTCAAGGTAACTGCGTCCGGTACATCTGACGCTGGAATTAATTTCGGCTTCAACTTCCGCATTGGTGACGCAGATAGCGCTGACAACCAAGCTGGTGTTGCAAACCCTGCTCCTGCTCTTGGCCAAAGCCCAGGTGTTTCCACCAAGGGCGAGGTTTTTGTTGGCGGCAGCTTTGGTACCCTGACCTACGGCGACACCGATACCGGTCTGGAAAAGCGCGTTAGCAATGTTGATGCAATCTCGTTGACCGGTCTGGGTGATCGCAACGAAATCGCGCGTCAGACCAGCCTGAACCCGCAGATTCGTTACGATTATGATTTCGATAGCTTCGGCATCTCGCTTTCGACACAGGGTGACCTGGAAAGCTTCGCCGTTGGTGTTGGCGGAACCTTTGACTTCGGTTCGAACAGCGTTTCGGTTGGTATTGGTTACGACGATGCAGCCAAGCACATCGCAGCATCGTTGGGCGCAGGCTTTGGTCCGGTTGATGTAAAAGTTGCATATGCAACTGGCGACACCGTTGACATGGATCTGGCTGTAAGCCTTGGCTACTCCTCCGGTGCTCTGTCGCTGGCTGGTTTCTACCACATGTCTGATGCTGGTGGCACTGACCTGAATTCGTATGGTGTTGGTATGGCCTACGATCTGGGCGGTGGTCTGGAGCTGAAGACCGGTGTTGCTGCCAACGACGCGGACGTTCTGACCGCTGACCTCGGCTTCGCAATGACCTTCTGATCCTTTTGGATCAAGTCGATTTTGGAAAGAGCGGGCACTGCCCGCTCTTTTCTTTTGAGGGGTAGTTGCCTCGAAGCCGGGATGTCATCTTCGGCAAAATATGACATCAGCAATATGATGAATGTGCGTTACTAGCCGCGCCAAGTCGGCCCTTGCCAAACATGTGATTGGGTCAGTCAGTGTCGGATGGGGTGTAGCCATCCACATGGGTCTGCATCAGGGTGATGATGTCTGGTGCGATGCCGGTCTGCAGGATGTTGTGCAGGGTTTGCAGGACAGTATGTGTCTCGTCCGAACTCAGATGCCCCTCAGCAGCGCGCATGATCTTGGGGTGCGCGGTGGGTGTGACGCCTTCGCCGATCAGCAGTTCTTCGTACAGTTTTTCACCCGGGCGCAGGCCGGTGATCTTGATCTCAATGTCGCCGTCGGGTGTGTCTGCGTCGCGTAAGGTATAGCCTGACAATTCGATCAGGCTGCGGGCCAGGTCGTAGATTTTAACCGGCTTGCCCATGTCCAGCACAAAGACCTCTCCGCCGGTTGCAAAGGACCCTGCCAGCAGGACCAACTGAGCAGCCTCGGGTATGGTCATGAAATAACGTGTGATCTCGGGGTGGGTCAGGGTGACCGGGCCGCCGCGGCTGATCTGGTCGCGGAACAGCGGAATGACCGAGCCCGAGGAGCCCAGCACATTGCCAAAGCGCACCATGGTCAGGCGGGTTTTGTTGGTGCGGGTCTGGCGGTCCTGGATCACCATTTCAGCCAGGCGTTTTGTGGCCCCCATGACATTGGTCGGGCGCACCGCCTTGTCGGTGGACACATGGATAAAGCGTTCCACCCCGGCCTCAATCGCGGCATCGGCGATCACCTGCGTGCCGATCACGTTGTTGCGCGCACCCTCCAGCGGGTTGTCCTCGACCAGCGGTACATGCTTATAGGCGGCTGCGTGCAATATGATATCAACACTCTCGCGCTTCAGCACCTCTGCCACCCGGCGCGGGTCCGTCACTGAGCCGAGAACCGGGACCAGCGTGACATCCGGCCCCGCCGACCGAAGCAGTTCCTGATGAATGGCGTAAAGCGCATATTCGCTTTGCTCGAACAGCACCAACCGCTTTGCCCCGGTTTCCACAATCTGTCGTGACAGTTCCGAACCGATAGAGCCGCCAGCCCCGCTGACCAGAATACACTTGTCTTTGTAAACGGCCGAGATTTCCGGCCCGCGCATATCCACGGCATCGCGACCCAGCAGATCGTCCGGCGAGACAGGGCGCAGCTGGTCTTGCAGATCGCGACCATCCAGCATTTCCTCAAATGACGGTAAGGTCAGAACTTCGACCTGTTGTGCCTGCAACTCCTCCAACAGCTTTTGCCGCTGGCTGCGCCGCACCGATGGCATGGCCAGAATGACCTGCGCTACATTTTTGCGTCGGATCAAATCTGGCAGCTGATCTGGCTGATAGACACGCAATCCGGCGACAGAAACGCGCCGTAGATCCGGATTGTCATCGATGAAAGCGACGGGTCGCAATTCCGGCGATGCGCGCAGTGCCGCGATCAGCCTTTGACCGGTGGAGCCGGCACCATAGATAAGGACATTCTTGCGGTCCCCCGATTGCAGTCTGCCCAATCCCTCAAGGATGATCAGCCGGGAAAAAACGGCGAAGAACAGAAACACAGCGCCCCAGATGCCGGGAACAGAACGAGGGAATCCCTGCGCCAGAAACGTGTTCATCGCGGCAAAGATCACCGCCATCACAAACGCATAGCGGCCCAGCTGGAACAATGCGTTATTGTCAAAGCTACGCAATACGATATGCGGGATGCCCATAACCCAGGACAGCGCCATCCCGATCAGCGGAAAGGCCAGATAGGTCAGCCAGCCAGCATCCCAGTACTGTGTCGGCCACCATTCACCCAGCCGCAGTTGCAGACTGACCTGAATGGCCAGCAGCGTCAGCAAGCCATCCATCACAAGGATGGCGATAGATTTCTGATTGCGTGAAAGGGTATCGGGGCTGCGCGTCATCTGGGTCTGCGATCCGTGCTTTCTTGGCAGGTAACTCTGCAAAAAACTGCCAAATTATGTCAGAGATGTAAGCCCTTAGCACCAGATCACAGCAGACCCACCTTGTCACGCAAAACGCAGGTTTCAGCCTGCTTTGGTAACATTAGCGAAACTTATACATGTTTGACCCTTTGACGCAGGCCACGATACTGCTAAATGGCCCCGATCATAGCACAACGCCTTAGGACCCGTGATGACCCCAGCCAACACAATGCCCATCGCAGAGCTTTATGTTTCCTATGACAGCGCGGAAAAGCTGAAGAAGGAAGCCGGTGAAATGATCTCGTGGGATCTGACACCGCGCCAGATTTGCGATCTGGAGCTTTTGATGAATGGCGGTTTCGCGCCGTTGACAGGGTTCTTGGGGCAGGATGATTACAATAGTGTTGTCGACAACATGCGTCTGGCTGATGGAACGCTGTGGCCGATGCCGATCACGCTGGATGTGTCAGAAGGGTTTTCCGAAAAGGTTGAGGCCGGGCAGGATATCGCGCTACGCGATCAGGAAGGCGTGATTCTGGCGATCCTTTCGATCTCGGATAAGTGGAGCCCGGATAAGCCGCGGGAGGCAGAAAAGGTCTTTGGTGCCGACGATCTGGCCCATCCTGCGGTGAATTATCTGCATAATGTTGCCGGGCCGATTTATCTGGGTGGCCGGATCACCGGCATCCAACAGCCGGTGCATTATGACTATAAGGGTCGCCGCGACACGCCGAATGAGTTGCGCGCCTTCTTTCGCAAAATGGGTTGGCGCCGCGTTGTGGCGTTCCAGACCCGCAATCCGCTGCACCGGGCGCATCAGGAACTGACCTTCCGCGCAGCTAAGGAAGCGCAGGCCAACCTGCTGATCCATCCGGTGGTTGGCATGACAAAACCGGGCGATATCGACCACTTCACCCGTGTGCGCTGCTATGAGGCGGTTCTGGATAAGTATCCCTCGACCACGACCTCGCTTAGCCTTTTGAACCTGGCGATGCGCATGGCTGGCCCTCGGGAAGCGGTCTGGCACGGACTGATCCGCAGGAACCATGGCTGCACGCATTTCATCGTGGGCCGGGATCATGCCGGGCCGGGCCAAAACTCCAAAGGAGAGGATTTTTACGGGCCTTATGATGCGCAGGACCTGTTCAAGCAGCATCAGGACGAAATCGGCATCGAGATGGTCGATTTCAAACATATGGTCTTTGTGCAGGAGCGCGCGCAATACGAACCGGCGGACGAGGTAGAGGAGGGCATGACTGTTCTGAACATTTCGGGCACCGAGTTGCGTCGTCGTCTGGCAGAGGGTCTGGAAATCCCTGAATGGTTTTCCTTCCCCGAAGTGGTGGAGGAGTTGCGCCGCACTCGCCCTGCCAAATCCAAGCAGGGTTTTACAGTATTCTTCACCGGCTTTTCTGGTTCCGGCAAATCGACCATTGCCAACGCCGTCATGGTCAAGCTGATGGAAATGGGTGGGCGTCCTGTGACCTTGCTGGATGGGGATGTGGTTCGCAAAAATCTGTCTTCGGAACTTGGGTTCTCGAAAGAGCATCGTGATCTGAACATTCGCCGCATAGGCTATGTTGCATCAGAGATCACCAAGAACGGCGGCATCGCACTTTGCGCGCCGATTGCGCCATATTCCGCCACTCGCCGGGCTGTGCGCGAAGAGATCGAGCAATACGGAACCTTCGTCGAAGTGCATGTTGCGACCTCGATCGAGGAATGCGAGCGTCGCGACCGCAAGGGTCTTTACAAGCTGGCTCGTGAAGGAAAGATCAAGGAATTCACTGGTATTTCAGATCCTTATGAGGTTCCGGAAAGCCCTGAGCTTCGTCTGGATACGGAAAATGTCGATGTCGACAATTGTGCGCATCAGGTGATCCTGAAGCTGGAATCAATCGGTTTGATCGCGGGCTAGCGCTGCCTGAAATTCCGGCTTCCACAGGTTGGCTGTGGCAAAACGCTTTGGCTTCTGATCATTTGCTGTCTATGTGATCTCTGCGGGTAGAGGTCAGAAAGGCACCGAGGGGCGTCATGACGCGTGGCGATGATCAACAGTCATCTTAAAGTTCTTGTTCTAAGCGCTATGCTTGCTCTGGCGGCGCAGCCGGCGGCGGCATTCACGCTGTTTGGCTTTACCTTGTTTGAAGGTAAGAACAAGGATGAGAAGACTGTTAAGCTGTTGAATCCGCATAACTATACGGTTTCTACAGCGATCAAGGGCGATAAAGACCTGCGCACCGCATTGCTCGATGCCTCTGCCCTTTGGGGTCGGCGGTCAAAGCCCGCTTCGGGCGCGGCGGGGCTGATCAGTCTGGCGCGCTCGGACTATCAACGGTTGCTGGCGACGCTTTACAATAATGCCTATTACGGTGGTGTCATCTCGATCCATATCAATGGGCGGGAAGTATCGGCGCTGCCGCTGACCGCAAAGCTGCCCAATCCGGCCGAGGTTGTTATCCGCATCGATCCCGGCCCGCGCTTTGTCTTTGGGCAGCAGGATCTGGTGAACGCACCGGTAGGTTTCAAAACCGGACCCGCTGCACCGGTGGGAAGTAACAGGCGGGACTTTGCACCAGGTCTGCCCGCCCGGGCCGAGGTGATCGGCAAGGTTGGCGAGGATGCCGTGCGCGAATGGCGCTATCAGGGTTTCCCCCAGGCGCGCATCGCCGGGCGCGAAGCGATTGCTGATCATGCGACCAATCGGCTGGATACCTCCATCACCTTTGATTCTGGCCGGAAAGCCAGTTTTGGCCGTGTGACTGTGCAGGGATCAAAACGGGTGAATGAGGATTTCATCCGCTACATGGCGAATATTCCCGACGGCGCGCCGTTTACGCCGGGCCGGATCGAGCGGGCGCAGGCCCGGCTGGCGCAGATGAACGTATTCCGCACTGTTCAGATCAAAGAGGCTGAGGTGCTGACCGCCGACGACCAGCTGCCCGTGATCATCGAAGTGGAAGACCGCCCGATGCGTCGCTACGGCTTTGGCGCGACATACTCAAATTTTGATGGGCTGGGGCTAGAGGCGTTCTGGCTGCACCGCAATCTGTTTGGCCGGGCCGAGCGTCTGCGTTTTGATGCTCAGGTTTCTGGCCTGATCGAGCGCGGCGGCTGGCAGGACTATGACTATTTCTTTGCAGCCAGTCTGTCGCAGCCGGGCATTTTTGATCAGGATAACGTCCTGCGCTCCTCCATCCAGGCGGATCAGACGATCTTTGATGACTATCGCCAGCGGCAGGTTGGTGCGAAAATAGGCATCGACCGAAATTTCCGCGACAAGCTTTTTGGCGGTCTTCATTTCGAAACCCAGTTCACCCAGATCGAGGATATAGCCGGTCGCCGCACCTTTCTGACCTTTGGTCTGCCGTTTGACGTGACCTATGATCGCCGCAACAGTAAGGCCGATCCGACCGTTGGCTATTACCTCAAGGGTGAAATCACGCCGTTTACGGAGGTTTTCTATGGCAACTCAGCCATCCGAACGACGATCGAGGGGCGAGGATATCTGAGCTTTGGCTCCGAACGGCGCACGGTTCTGGCCGCCCGCACCGCCATCGGTACCCTGTTCGGCGGGGATCTGCAGGAGTTGCCTGCGAGCCAGTTGTTCTTTGCTGGTGGTGGCGGGTCGGTTCGCGGCTACGACTTCCGCTCTATCGGGGTGCCGAGCGGCGGGTCCGAGATTGGCGGACGGTCAAAGTTCGAGGCGTCGCTGGAACTGCGTCAGCGCATCGGCGAAAGCTTCGGTTTCAGTGCGTTTATAGATGGTGGCATGGTCAGCGATCAGACTTTTCCATTTGGTAGCGCGGATATTCAATATGGCGCTGGGCTGGGCGTTCGCTGGTACACCGGGATCGGGCCGATCCGTCTGGATGTCGCGCGGCCATTGAACCCGCGCCCAGGCGATCCCGACTACGCCTTTTACATCGGCATCGGGCAGGCTTTCTGATGCGGTGGTTTCAGGTCTTTTTTCTGTTGTGCATCCCGGCGGTGAGCCTTGGGCAGGAGCGCTTTGCCGATCTGTTGGATCAGGCGGAGGACAAAAACGGCTTTGTCATTTCATTCCTTGAGGATCAGCTATCCACCGATGCTCGGAAAATCCGGGTGTCTGGCGTCTCGGGCCTGCTGAGCAGCAGCGCCACGGTGGCCCAGATCACGGTTTCAGACCGCGAAGGTGTGTGGTTGCTGATCAAGGATGCAACCGTGATCTGGGACAGAACAGCGCTGTTTAATGGTGCTGTGGAGGTTGAAGAACTCTCCGCCCAGCTGATCGAATATCGTCGTAACCCGGTGGCGGAAAAATCCAACCTGCCATCGGCCCAGGCAACGGCCTATCGTGTGCCCGACCTGCCGGTTTCCGTCGATTTGCGCAAGCTGAAGGTCGATCAGTTCCGGATCGGCGAAACGGTGCTTGGTACCGGTGCCAGAATGGCGTTGGAGGGTAACCTGTCCATCGGCGGCGGGGTGCTGGACACACAACTGACGTTGCAGCGTCTTGATGGCCCGGGCGGCAGCTTTGTGATGACGGCAGGGTTCAACAATGCCACTGAGAATTTGTCACTGGATATGTCCCTGCAAGAGCCGCCGGGCGGTATCCTGACCACGCTGGCAGGGATCAATGGCTTGCCTGCCCTAGACCTGAAGATTGCGGGCGAAGGGCCGTTGTCGGATCTTGGCCTTAACCTCAGCTTCCTTGCGGATGGAAAGCAGTTTCTAAGCGGCGCACTGAACGTCTCCGGGGTGCAGCAGGATCGGTCTTTTGGCCTTGAATTAAAGGGGCTGATCGCACCGCTGCTTGGCCCTGGATACCAGGCGTTCTTTGATGGGGAATCTGCGTTGACCGCTTCGGGCCGCCGCAAACCCGGTGGCGGTATTGCCCTTGGCAATCTGGATATTCGGACTGCGTCTCTGTACCTGACCGGCTGGCTTGAGACGACGCCGGACGGGTTCCTGTCTGAAATGAACCTGAGCGGCGGGTTGGGCCGGGCGGATGAAACACCGCTGATCCTGCCGCTGCCGGACGAAAAGGCGTGGCTGAAGCAAGCCGCGCTTGAGTTTCGGTTTAACGGCAACAAGGGCTGGGACGGCGCAGTTTCGCTGCAAGGTCTTGAGGTCAATGACGTCAAATTCGCCGAAGGACAGCTGGTGCTGGATGGTCAGGCCAGCAATATCGACCTTCCTGATAAACGCGCCTTGTCGGGCCGGTTGACCGGGACTTTGCGGGGGATCAGCACGGACAAAGCGGATCTGCAGGCCGCATTCGGCGAAGAGATCACCTTGCTGACCGATTTCAGCTGGGCCGCTAACCAGCCCTTTGACCTTCGGCAGATGCGCATCAATGGGCGGGGTCTGGCGCTGAACCTGCAGGGTGCAATCAGAAAATTCATTTTTGATGGGCGTTTTTCTGCGCAGGTGGATGATCTTGCGGCGTATTCGGCATTGATGAACCAGGATCTGGCGGGCGCGATCCGCTTTGAAAGCACTGGCAGCCTTGCGCCGATCTCGGGTGCGTTTGATCTGCGGTTGGATGGTGCGACCACGGATCTGGCGTTTGGAACGCCGCAGCTTGATGGCCTTCTGCGCGGCGAAACGCGGCTGACCGGGCGCGTGGCGCGCACGCTTGAAGGCACCGAGACCGAGGCGCTGAAACTGGCAAATGATCAGTTCTCCATGGCGCTTACCGGCCGCATTCTTGCTGAGGAGATCGGCCTTGATCTGCGGGCGCAGGTGAATAATCTGTCGGTCATCTCTGAAGATCATGCGGGAACCCTGTCGCTGATCGCCGGAACCAGCGGACGACCTGATGACACGCAGATCAGCGTTAATATGACGATGCCGGAGGGGCGTCTGAACGGGCATCCGATTGATAACCTTACCTTGTCGCTGACGGGACAGATCAAAGAGGCAACGCGGTTTGCCGGGCAGATTCTGGGCTATGGCACTGTGGATGATAATTCCTTGTTCCTGACCGGAGAGTTGTCCGCCGATGACCGGCTAAGCGTTCTGCGCAAGTTCAACCTGTCATTGGGTGCTGCGCAGATGAACGGGACGCTGGGGCAGGGTGGCGATGGGCTTTATGCCGGAACCCTGTCGGTCTGGTCCCCAGATATTGAGCCGATCGCCTCGTTGTTTCTGACCGATGCGCGGGGGGCTGTCGATGTGACGGCAGAGCTGTCGCGCGCGGGATCGCAGCAACGCTTGCGTCTGAATGGCGGTCTGAAGGATCTGGCGGTTGCCGGGATTGTTGCCGACAGCGCCGAGGTGGATGTCGAGGTTCTCGATCTGTTTGGCTTGCCGCTGTTCGATGGCACAGCCGCCGGGGCTGGGTTGCAGTTGGCCGGTCAAAAGATAGCACGCTTTGTCGCCAGTTCCGAACGGACCGGCGACACTATGGCGATGCAGGCAACAACGCAGTTGGATAACGGGACCGAACTGCGGGTGGTTGGGGATATGACCAATCTCAATCCCGGGGTCGGACTGGCGCTGGAGCAGCTGGACGTGTCCCGTGGTGACATTCGTGCCGCGCTGGCTCGCCCGGCTGAGGCACGGCTGGTCGGACAGAGGCTGACCTTGCGAGATGTGGAGTTGGACTTTGGCGAGGGGAGCTTTCGCGCGGACGGGCAGCTTGGCCCGACGAATAACCTGAGCTTTCAGGCGCTTGACCTGCCCTTGCAGATTGCAACGCTGGTGACGGATGTGCCGGGAATTGCAGGCACGGTCGGCGGTATCGGGCGTATCACCGGGTCAGCGGACGATCCGTCGGTGCAGTTTGACCTGCGCGCGGATGACGCCACCATTGGGGTGGTTCGTGCCCTTGGCATACCGCCCTTGGATGCAAGGGCAACCGGACAAACCCGGGAAGGGCATCTGGCTGTTCAGGCAGATGTTAGCGCCGGGGAAGACCTGGCGCTGGACGTCAAAGGCGCGGTCCCCATCACCACAGGGGACGAAATGGACCTTGCAGTCAATGTCACCCGGTTTCCGCTGGCGCTGCTGAATGTTGTGTCTGGCAATCCCGGTCTGGCTGGTCAGGTGCGTGGGCAAGCTGCGCTTTCTGGGACATTTGCCGATCCGTTGGCGCGGTTTGACCTGACCGGTTCGGGCCTTTCTGCGCAGGTGATGCGGGCCAATGGGATTCCAGCGTTAAGCGCTGCGGTGGCTGGGTCGTTTGCGGATAACCAGATTTTTGTGAAAAGCGCCAGTGTTGAGGGACCGGCAGGCGGCAGGGCAACTGGATCAGGGCGGATACCGTTGAGCGGTTCGGGGCTTGATTTCAGCCTTTCTGGGCGCGTGCCGCTGACGCTGGTTAATATTGCGCTGGCTGATACCGGTATTCAGATCTCCGGTTTGGCGCAGGTGTCTGCCCAGGCCACCGGGCGTCTGGCAGCGCCCGATCTGTCTGGTAGCGTGGAAATGAATGACGGTATCCTTGTGGATCCACGCCGGAATGTGCGGATCAATGATTTGCGGCTGGGTGCGGACCTGAGCGGTGACCGGATGGTCATTCGTGAGGCACAGGGTAATTTTTCCCGTGGCGGTACGATCACTGCGTCCGGCAGTCTTGGTTTGTCACCAACCGCCGAAACCGATCTGAACATTCGCCTTGATGGTGCGCGCTACACCGATGGGGTGGCTGTGGATACGACTGTCTCGGGCTCAATTGCGGTGACTGGGCCTTTGGCGCGGTCAGGCCGGGTGATGGCGCGTTTGTCACTGGGCACGACCGAGGTTGCTGTGGCTGAAAGGTTCGGTATTCAGGAGGGTGTTCTGCTGGATGTAACCCATCGCAATACCCCGCGCGATGTGACGTTGACCCTGCGCCGGGCAGGTGTTGGCCGTACGCGGCGCACCCCGTCAAATGAGGGCAGATATTTTCTGGATCTTGTTGTGGACGCCCCTAACCGCATCTTTATTCGTGGCCGCGGTCTGGACGTAGAGATGGGCGGCGCGCTGGCGGTGCGCGGCCCGGTGCAGGACCTGCAGCCGGTTGGCCGGTTCGAATTGTTGCGGGGCCGGATGTCGGTACTTGGCCAGCGGCTGGCCTTTACCGAAGGCTGGATCGAGATGTCGGGCGATTTTGACCCAGAGATACGGCTTGAGGCACAAACGGCTGTGCAGGGATCGCTGATCGGGCTGCTGGTCACAGGTCCGGTGTCAGATCCGGCGATTGAGCTGTTTTCATCGCCGGAACTTCCGCAGGATGAGATCCTTGCCCTGTTGATCTTTCAACGTGACCTAGCCTCGTTGTCGCCGTTTCAGATTGCCCAGCTGGCCTCGGCTGCGGCAACGCTTGCAGGCAAGGGCGGCAGCTTTCTGGATGACTTTCGGGCGCAGATCGGGTTGGACGATCTTGAGATCGTTTCAGATGACGAAGGTGATTTCGGCGTTCGGGCCGGGGCTTATATCAATGAAAAGCTATACCTTGATGTAGAGGCCCAAAGCAGCGGCGAAACCCTCGCGACGGTCAATCTGGATATCACTGATAACGTCCGTGCAAAGGCCAGTTTTGGAAGCGATGGCGAGGGCAGTGTTGGGGTGTTCTACGAACGCGACTACTGATTGAATACTACGCCTCGAACTCGCCCCACAAACCTTGACATTCGCCACAACTGACCCCGAAAGTTGATAATTGCCACAAATTTGGTTTACGTCGGGTGATAAGAAACGCGCGTTGCGGTTTTTTGCGGGGTGGAGATATGGCACTGAAATACAATGCCAATCTGGAGGTTCAGTATCCAGGCGGTACGTTGCTGGGGGATGTCGATGCGGCGACACGTGTCGCGCTGGAACATATCTGGACGGTTAATTTCTATGCGGCGGGACAGGTTATTTTGAGTGCGGAAGACACGTCTCATGAGGTGCTGTTCCTGCTGGAAGGTAGTGTGCGGGTTGCCAATTTCTCCGACAAAGGGCGGGAGGTTTCGTTCTCGAATATCGATGAGGGCGATTGCTTTGGCGAATTTGCGGTGATTGATCAGGCACCTCGTTCGGCCAGTGTCGTGGCTTTGAACGATTGCCGTGTGGCGCGGGTGGCAGATGCGCAGTTCCTGCAGTTGTTGCAAAGCCATCCCGACATGTGCCTGTCGCTGATGCGCAACCTTGTTGACAAGCTGCGCGAGCTAACGCGCCGGGTGTCGGATTTCACCGCATTGCGCGCCGATGATCGCATTCGGCAGGAGGTAGTGCGTCTGTTTCGAAATGTGCGCAAGGATGACGGTAGCGCCAAGATCGAAAAGCCACCGACGCAGTCAGAGCTGGCGGCACTGGTTTTCACCAACCGTGAGGCTGTTGCGCGGGAAATCGGACGGATGAAAAAGGCTGGTCTGGTGGAGCGGCAGGGGCGTGGTCTTTTCACGCAATCCGTCGATGCGCTGGAACGATATCAGGAGGCATTGCAGGCCCGCTGACATTGCGTTTGTGCGTCGAGTGTTAACTAAAATTTAATACCAATCTGCGATATCCGACACCACAGGGCGAGCCGCATTCTTAAGAATCAGCTCGCCTTTTTCATTTCCGAGACATTTACACCGCTGATCGGCATGGAGCGGGCCCAGTCCCGCTGGCCTTGCCGTGATGCGCATCAACAGTGGAAAGACCATCGCGATGACAAACCCATTCAACCGCCGTGCGAACTCTCTTTCAGGCCCCGGGATCGACTATGTGCCGGTGACGCCCGATGACGCGACCGATCTGACAGACGTGGCGGCCTCAATCTATGTCGAGGGCGCAGGCGCGGTCAGTTTCGTTTCGGTCAAAGGTCAGGCGCGGACGGTCAATGTCAGCGACTTCGGCTGGATCATTTGCGGTGCGACCCGAATTCTTGCGACTGGTACGACCGCGACGGGCATCCATGCCGTGGTGGTTTCATGAGATTTGCCCCGGGACTTGACCTTGCTGCCGCATCGCGGTTGCAATCGGCATCAGCAGGCGGGCCGTCCATCCCGCCTGCTGACAATAAAACTGTGCCGCAAGGACTTCTGCCCGCTGCGCAGGCGGATCTGTCAGATCAGACCAACTGGACGCTGGATGGGGATTGGACCGATACCGGCGGTGCGGCGCAGAAAACCGGTGGCGCGACGCAGCAGTTTGTAACCTCGCAAACCATCAGCATCCCAGCGGGTGACATGTGGGTTTCCTATACAATCAAGGATGCGACAGCCGGTTTTGCCGGGGTTCAGTTGATTGGAACGTTCCAGAACACCCGGTTTCAGAACCGGGTGACGGCCCAGCATGTGGCGCGCTTTACCTCGACCGGGCATACCAAGGTGCGGGCGCTGGGCACCGCCCCGTTTGACGGCACGCTGGACGATCTGCAGGTGGTCGATATGTCAGCGATTTTGGCGCAGCCAGCGGATATCTATATCGCTGCGGGTCAGTCCCTGATGGCGTCAGAGAGCACCTCGACCCCCGTCGATCCAGACAAGGATTTCTGGCTGCCGCGTTGTCTGTATGTGCCGGGAAGCACCAACAACACCTTCGGTGTGACCGAGGGGACGCGCGCCGCATGTGTCGCCCCCTTGCAGTTCCACAATACCAGTCAGGGGGTTAGCCCGATCACGACCTTTGCCCGGTTTATTGAGCCTGCCACGCCCGCTGGCCGGTCGATCCTGATCCTGGCCTGCGCACAGGGCGGCTCGCGTTTGGTCGGGCCAGAGGCAGAGTGGAACCCGGATGGCAATACCGGCAATGGGGTAAGTCTTTACAACAACATGATCTCTAAGGTGACCGATGCGCTGGCGCTGAACCCGGGCAATCAGGTCAAGGGACTGATCTGGGCGCAAGGGGAAAGCGACCGTTCGGCTACGATGGATGTCAGCTATCCCCCGGCTTTTGCCAATATGCTATCCAGACTGCGTACCGATGTTTCTGAGCCGTCATTGCCTGCTGTGATCATCGGGCCAATGTCGGATGATACAAACGGCAATCAGCCGCTGTTTCTGGATATGCAGTCAAAGCTGGATCAGGACAGCGGTGATGCGACCTCTATTGCAGGCGTGCATTATGTGGCGCGGCCCGCTGGCCATCTGTCCGGCGATGGCACCCATCCGGTGCCCGAGGGACAACGCATTGCCGGTCGGCTGGCCGGTCAGCGGTTCCTCTCCGAGGGCTATCTGTGAGCATCGGCCGAAGAAGAAATTATGCCAATCGCCGGGCTGCTCTGACGGCTCGGCGATTGTGTTTGGTGCTGTGCATCAAATGGACTTAGGGTCGGCTTAGCGACCCTTCACAAGACGGTTTTCTCTATAAATCCAGTGCGTTACGCCGCACCGCGCGTTGAAACCACCCGCTGCCAACTGTCCCAAGGTAACTCGGTCCGACCCAACAACCTCGGCAATTGGCGCAACTCATCCTCCAACACAGCGATCACCTCAGCCCGTTCTGTTTCGGTTATCGCCGGAACCAGTTTACGCACCGACCGCGCATTCCCATTCAGGACGGCGCGCACTGGTGGCAAGGCCTTGATCCGGGCCAACTGCTCCTCCATCCCGGCGCGTCGCAGGCTGTCACCGCCCGCCCGCAGAACCTTGCGCAGTATGGGTGAGCGGGGCAGGTCAGAGACATTGCGCCGCTCTGCCATTACCCGGCTGCGGTGACCAGCTGCGATCCCCAGATGCTGTGCTACGCGGTCGGCATGGTGCTGGGGGCCTTTCGGCAATTCCTCGGTTATCAGGCACAAGACCCTTTCCCCGAAATGATCCAGCCAGCGGCCCAGATGGGTGGAATAGCGCCCCTGATCCAGATAATCCGGGTTGTTACGCAACCCTTCGGCAAAACTGCAGGGCGGGATATGCCCTTTGGCAACCTCGTGCAGATGATTGGAAAAGGCCCGCTCCACCGGATCACGCAGCAGCACAACGATACGGGCATCCGGGGCGAATTCCGCCAATCGTTTCGACGCGCGCGGGTCATGGAAATAGGAAGGAGAGTTTTCGAACCGCACCTCTCCTGCCCCGAAATGACTTTCGTACCAGCGATAGCCGCGGTCATGATAATAGCTGAAGAAATCCAGCTCTTTGGCTTCCGCCGCTGCCACCTCAGGATGCGTTGACAGCACCGCATGCAGCCAACTTGACGCCGCTTTCTGCACGCCGACACCAATGGCATAGCGAGTCATGGGTTGCACCGATTGCGGTGGCGGGGCGTCTCAACCCAAGATAGACTTTGTGACATGCAGTTCCCGCGCCCCCTGGCCAGAGCATCAAGATGAGTGGATATCAGCGGCTTTTGCACCGCGCAGATTTTGCAATGGGCGTGCTGGTGCTGATCTGGACGGCAGAGGCCTTGGTCCGCTTTCATATAGGTGCGCAGATTACCGGTCTGGTCTATCTTTACTTCGCGGCCCGCTTTGCCATGACCTTGCCTGCCTTTCTGCCGGTGCTGCTGCGCGCTGTGCCGGTTTTGGTTTATCCGCTGGTCTGCCTGACCTCCGCCTTTTGGTCGGTCATGCCTGCGGTCACGCTGATCGCCGCTGTGCAAATCGCGTTCACGATCATGCTTGGCCTGTTCCTGGGTACCCAGTTCCGTCTGCTGGATCTGGCGCGCATGATCCTGATCGCGCTTGGTCTGACCATGCTGCTGTCCCTGACGAATTTTGGTAGCCTCTGGGGTCAAACCTATTCTTGGGAGGGTGGGTTCCTTGGCATCTACACCAACAAGAATGCGCTGGGTCAGCGCGGTGCGCTGTTGGCTCTGACCGCCCTGTTCCTGGTTCTGGCCGATCCGTCCCGCTGGATGCGATGGCTCGCGGTTCTGGTGCTGGGTCTGACGGGGGCGTTGTTGGTCCTCTCCAAATCGGCGACATCGATCCTGCTGGCGCTTGCGTTTGGAGCCGGGTTTTTCCTGCGTGCCTCGGCGGATCGCAGGTCTTTGCGCCCCTGGCTTTGGCTGACCTGTCTGGTCGCGCTGTCCTGTCTGGTCGTTACACTGGTACTGCTGCGGATCGACCCCTGGGCGGCCATGCTGGCGGCTTTTGACAAGAACCCGACCCTGACGGGCCGCACAGCCCTCTGGGCGCATGGGATGGACATGATTGCAAAGGCGCCGTTGCTGGGTCAGGGCGCGATGGCTTACTGGGTTGCACCTGACTTCGCGCCCGAGATCGCCCATTTGCGCAGCGACTACGGTGCGACGGTAACGGCATTCCATAACTTCGTGATCGAGGTGCTGGTCGGCCTTGGCCTGCCGGGCCTGCTGGCGATGCTGCTTCTGATCGGGTCCAGCATTTGGGCGGTCCGGTCCTATGGACAAGGCGCGTCGCGGCGCTGGGCGCTTTGGACGCTGGTCCTTCTGGTGCTGCTGTCGCTGCTTGGATCGTCGCTTTATCGCCAGCATGAAATCACCCTCATGCTGGTTGTGGCGCTGGGCGCATCGGCGCGGCAAACCGGGCTTTCAAGGCGCGCTGGGCAGGGTGTTCGATAAAACGCAGAGAGGCTTCGGCAATCAGGATCGAGGCAATCAGCCCCAGCGTGGCCGCAAAGGCTCCCGGCAGATCCAACAGATCTATCATCTGCAGGATCGGGCGATGCACCAGATAGACGCAGAACGAGAGTTGCCCCAACCGCTGCAGACCCAGCGGCCAGCGCCATAAGCCCGTTCCGCGAAGCGCAGATAGAAACAGAAGCGCAACAACCGCCAGCCGCAGCGGGTCCAGCCACATCCGGGGATAAAACCGCTCTGTCAGTTCCAAATCCAGCAGACCCCGCAGCCCCGGCATATTCGCCAGAAACAAGGCAAGGCAAAGCAGGCCGAAATAGGGCTGCGCCAGCACACGGATCACACCGGCAAGCCGCCCTTCGTTCCGGCAAATCACAACGCCGAGCACAAAGGCGGGCAGATAAGGAACAATAACCGACGCCTCGCTGATCCATCCCCGCCAGCCAAAGGCCAGCAAAAGCGACACGGGCAACAGCCACAACATCATCGCACCAAGATGTGGCACCAGCAGCCATATACCGACAAAAAGCCCATAAAATTGCACCTCGACCGGGATCGACCACAACTCCTGCGGGGCGCTGATGAACAACACTGCTTGCAGCCATTCCGCGCTGCCGCTGAACTGGTAGGGTGGGTGCCAACCCACCCAGGCCCACAAGGCGCTGACCCCCAGGATCAACGCATAAAGCGGACTGATCCGCGCCGCCCGTCCCACGGCAAACCGCCGCACGGCAGTACCCGAGAATGCCTTGCCCCCATAAAGCCGCATCATAAGATAGCCCGACAACACAAAGAACAGCTGCACCCCCATCTGTCCGAACCCGTTCCCCAGAAAGCGGGGCAGCATTCCGTGATTGGCGGCATGGCTGACAAATACCACAAGCACCGCCAGACCGCGCAGCGCATCAAGACCGGGCAGATGGCCGCTCATCTTGTCATCACCCGGTATTCCTCAGTCACCCGGCCCAGCGCGCCGTCAATAAAGCCTAGACCCCGGGCCGCGATCCGCAGCGGGCGGGCAACCAGATCGAACCGCCCAGCCAGGGTTGCAGGCAGCGCCAGCAGCGCCGCACCGCCACCCGCGCCCAGTCGCAGCAATCCGCCTGCGAGACAGACCGCACGATCCCTATTGCCCCGATCCAGCAATCGGATCATCGCATTGGTCTGCCCGGTGCGCCGCCAGCGCCGCCACAGCCAGCCCAGCCGGGCTCGGCTTGCCACAATGGTCTCGGTCACCACGGCCTCGGGGGCAAAGACGATCCAGGCGCCACTGCGCATCAGCAGATGAAAGAAATGCGTATCCTCGCCACCGGTCAGCGCGAACCGATCATCGAAACGCGCGCCGCAGGCCCGCACCGCCTCAAGCCGCATCATGACGTTTGAGGTGCAGCCAAATCCCAGAGGCTGGTGCCGCGCAAAGCCGTCAATGTCATGAAACCCGCCGCGCCGCATCCAGTTTGCTGGCGGGGCTTCATAGGCCGCCCGCACCCGGCCCAGCGATACCTCTGCCACCATCAGCGCGGCCAGATGCGCCGCGATCCATCCGGTCTCCGGCACCTCATCATCGTCAATGAACCCCAATGCGTCGGCCCCAAGGTCCACCGCCGCATCCAATGCTGCGTTGCGCGCTGGGCTCAGGCCGCGCTGGGGGCAATGCACATAATGCCTTGCAAATGGCAGCGCTGCCGCCGCGACCTGAGCCTGCGCTGTTGCCTCGGCTGAATTGTCCACGATGACCACGGTCACCCGAACACCATGGGGACAGTCCAGTGCTGCGATCCCTGCCAGCAGCGCAGCCAGGCCCTCAGGCCGGTGATAGGTCAGGGCGCATAGCGCGATATGTCGGATAGCAGACAGAAGGGGTCTCGCCTCAGCAAAGATGAACCGTTTTTTAACCCTTTCCACGTCAGGGTTAACGCCGGGTTACTGAATGCGAAAGTTTTCGAAGAAATGGACATGGTTTTCTGGTGTGCACTGGCCGGGCTGCTGATCAGCCTGACCCTGCTGATCTATCCCTATCTGATCTATCCTCAGTTATTGCGCCTGCTGCCCGCAGCACCCCCACTGCAGCCAAAACACCCCCCAAAATCCATCGCGCTTATGTTCTGCGCAAGGAACGAGGCGTCGGTCCTGCCGGGCACACTGACGCGCCTGCGACAGGTCAAGCGTGCCTGGCCGGACCTGCAGATCATGGCCTATGACGATGCCTCTACCGATGACACGGCGCGGCTTTTGCAGCAGGCGCGCGATTGTCTGGAGGTCACTTTCGGCAGTCGTCAGGTGGGCAAAGCCGCCGGTCTGCGGCGCATGCTACAGCGCTGCGAGGCCGAGGTCGTTTTGTTCATGGATGCCAATATCCTGATCATGGCAGAGGACCTGCGCCGTTTTCGCGATTACTTCGCTGATCCGACCGTTGGTGCTGTGGCGGCGCGGCTGTTGCATACTGAAGGCGGGGAGGCCGTGGCGCGGATTGGCGGTGCCTATTGGAGGCTTGAGGAAACCCTGAAACTGCGCGAAAGCCGTACCGGATCGACCATGGGCTGCAATGGTGCGTTATGGGGGATGCGCCGGGCGCTTTATCCCATCTTCGACGATGCCCAAAGTGACGATTTCCGCCCCTCGATGGAGCCACTTTTTCACGGGTTTCGTGTGATCTCCGCTATCGATATTCGCGGCGTGGAGGTGCTGGAGACCGGCATCGGGCAAGAGGTGTTCCGCAAGGCGCGCATCGCCTGCGGTGCATGGCACGCACATCGTGCCATGCGGCCAATGCTGCGCCAGATGCGCCGCATGGACCGCTGGAAATACCTGTCGCATAAATGGATGCGCTGGTTTTCCGCCCTGTGGCTGGGACTGGCCGGGATATTCGCTGGGGTGCTGGCCGCGCAGATCGGGATGCTTATCCTGTACCTTGGGCTGATCTTGACCGGCTTGTCCCTGGCCGCGCTGGGCGTTCGGCCCTTTGCACAGGCGGGGCAGATCGCGCTGGCGATGGTGGCAACGCTGGCCGGGGTTATTCTGGCCTCGATGGGTCGCAGCCGGGCGACATGGACGCCGGTGCGCGCAAAATGACAGCGCCGCGTGTGGTCGTCATGGGATACGACGTGACCGAGGCCAGCCAGATCCGCACCATCCGCTGGCTGCAGTCTGCGGGGTGTGAGGTGCAAAGCTTCTGCTTTCGCAGGGACAATATGAACGCCGGGTTTCAACCTGATTGGCCGGATATCTGCCTTGGTCAGCAGCACAACCACCGCCTATGGCAGCGTGTCTTGCATCTGCCGCGCGCTGCATGGGTGCTGTATCAACATCGCGCCGCCATCCGGCGCGCCGACGTGATCGTTGCCCGCAACCTTGATCTGACCTTGCTGGCATTGTTCGCAAGGATGGTATCGCGCAGTCGGGCGCGGGTGATTTATCAATGCCTCGACATTCACGGCATTTTCACGCGGCATGGATGGGCGGGGCGTCTGGCCCGGTGGACCGAACGCCGCGCGTTGGCCCGGATTGACCGGCTGGTGGTCAGTTCGCCGGGGTTTCTACGCAGCTATTTCGGCGCTGTGCAAGGATTTAACGGCGATGTCTGTCTGGTGGAGAACGGGGTGTTCTGGCCTGCTACCCCAACCCCGCGCCCTGCGCCAACACCCCGCGCGCCGGGGCCGCTGCGGCTGGGATGGGTCGGCACCCTGCGATGTCCAGCAACGCTAAAGCTTCTTGCGGCGGCAGCCGGGCAGCTGGGCGCGGCAATTGAGGTCCATCTTCATGGGGCTGTGCATCGCCATGTGCTGCCGGATTTTGACGATGTGATCGGGGGTTGCCCGAATATCCATTATCACGGGCTTTATCGGTATCCCGAGGGCTTGGCTACGGCCTATGAGCACCTCGATCTCGTTTGGGCTCAGGACCTTTGGCAGCGCGGGGCCAACTCTGACTGGTTGTTGCCGAACCGCGTGTATGAGGCGGGATATTTCGGTGTGCCAGGGCTGGCGGTTGCCGGGACCGAAACCGCACGGTTTCTGGACGGACAAGGATTTGTCATCGAGGCAGCAACACCGGAGGCGCTGATCAACTGGTTGCACAGTGTGGACCTCGCCGTGATTGCGGCAGCGCGGACACGTCTGTTATCCCGTCCCGCAGAACAATTCTGCCTGTCAGCCGAGGATGCGCTGACCATGCTCGATTTCGCGCAATCTCAAGGCTCTGCCAATGCCGCGCTTGCTTGACTATCGTCATCTGGTCCGGCGCACCAGGCTGTATGCCCGGCGCAGTCTGCGTAGTGCAACGGGCCGAGGCCTGACGCATCCGGTGCTGTTTCTGCATCTGCCAAAGTGCGGGGGCACATCCCTGGCGGCGGCGCTGTATGGCGCCGTCCCGCTGCATCAGCGGATTGGCGTTATTGACGCAGTTGCGACCCGGCGGGTCGCAGCGCTGATCCATTTCGGGCAGGATGACCCGGTTCTATGTCACGAGGATTTGCCCAACGGCCATCTGACCTTTGACCTGCGCGAAGGGCAGATGTTGACGCATATGGCGTGGCGCAGCCGCTTGATCCATGGTCATGTGCTGTGGTCGGACCGGGCCATGGCGGCATTTGGCGATCAATGGCGGGTCGTCACGATGATGCGGGAGCCTGTGACGCGGGCGATCTCTAACTACCGGATGGCCGTGCGGGCCGGCGTGATTGAGGATGACCTTGATGTCTGGCTGGCCGGACCAGTGGGCAAATCAATGGCTGAGGTTTACCTACGCTATCTGTCAGGCGTGAATGTGGTGCTACCTGAGGCGCAGCCCCAGCATCTTGAGCGGGCTTTGCGCGCGCTGGATCAGGTTGCGCTGGTCGGCTTTATTGACGATCAGGCGGCGTTCTCGGACCGATTTGCGGCCCTGTTTGGCCCGTCTTTGTCGCTGCCACATTACAATGCGGCGACGGGGCCGGACTTGTCACTGACGCGGGTGCAGCGCGCCCGGCTGGAGGCAAACTGTGCCGCCGATCTGGAGATTTTTGCGGCGGCTGAGAAACGCTTTCGGTAAGCGCCGGCCTAGCTGTCGAGGCGGGCTGTGCCGAACCGCTGGCCAAGCAGGCTGATGATGCCTGTCAGCCCCGTCGGATCAATGCCGGTCACCAACAGGCACCGCATGGTCAGCGCCAGTTGCACTAGGGCAAAGCCCGCTGCGGCAACCAGAGCCACCACAAATGGGCTGTGACCGACCAACAGAATTGTGCCCGCAGTGACCACCGCGCCAAAGCTGCAAACCACCATAACCTCGAGGCTGTGGCCGCTCAGGGTCAGCAGCAGCACCGGGTTGCCTGCCACCATGCGCGACATAGGGATAAGCAAAAGGATTGGGACAAGGGGCGTTGCTGCTTCGAAGTCAGGCCCTAGAAATCCGGCGATGGGCCGCGCCAGCACCAGCAGAAAAATGCTCAGGCCCAGCGTGCCGCTAAACCGGGTGACGGCGGCCAGCCTCAACCAATAGGCGCGCCCTGCGCTATCTGAAGCAGCAACCGCTTTCGCGATGCGCGGGGCGTAGACAACCTCGGTCGCGACAAGGGCGAACCCGGGCAGCGCGGTAAGTGACAGGGCGGCGGCTAGTGCGCCAAGGCTTCCAGCATCAAGGCTCAGCGCCGCGCTGGTCAGAACAAGATCACGGTAAAGCTCCAGAAACAGAAGCGAGGGCATCACGGCCAGCCCGGTGCTCAGCCAGGTCCGTTGCAGCCCTGTGCCAGCTGGGCCCAGATGGCGGAAATGGCGGTTCAGCAATTTGCCCTGCACAGTCACTGCAAAGGCAGAGGCAAACAGGACCAGCGCGATCAGGTCTGCGGGGGTTGGCGTCACGCCAGATTGCCAGAACAGACAGGCCGCAGCCCCAAAAAGCAGCGGCCGCGACAGCAGTCGGGGCAGGGTTGCGGCCCGAACCGCGTTCAACGCCGCTCCCAGACGGGCCGTCAGACGACACAGCGCGATCATCCCCGGCAGAAGCGCAAGCGCAAGCGCTGTGGTCAGGCCAACGCCCTGCAGTAGTGCCATCAGCCCGACAGCTGCGCCGATCAGACCGCCAAGGCCAAGCACGAGCCACCGGCTGGTGTCGCGATAAGCTGCCCTGTCCGGCCGAGTCCCTTGCAGCATGAACCGCATTGCGCCGCCTTCGATATTCAGGCTTACAGCCAGTGACAAAAGGCCGGTCAGGGCGATCAGCAGCATGGCTTGACCGAACGCCTCTGCCCCCATCAGCCGGGCAAAGATCAGGGTCGCGCAGGTGCTGCCAACGGCGGCAAATATCTGGGCGGCGGCCAGAAGGGCGGCCAGAACCGGGGCACGCGGGATCATGATACCAGCACGCCCAGTGCGCCCTCAGTAATGCGCGCGGCGCTGAGCCGCCCGGTATAGAACGCCCCGGTATCGACCCCGATGCGCGTCCCGTGCAGACCAGCGTGATCTTCGACGTAATGGCCGTGCACAACGCAGGCCCCATCCTGTCGGGCCTCCGTCATCATGCGCGAACAGCCCCACAGCAATGTCTGCACGGATTGTGCGGTCAATGCGCGGGTCGGGTCGGCCCCGGCATGACTGACAAAGATATTTCCTGACATGAATGACAGCGGCAGGCGGCGCAGGAACGCCTCTTCCCCGGGGGCCAGGGCAGCGGCCAGTTGCGTGCGCAGCAACGGCAAAAGGCCGGGATCAGGGTCATGCCCGGGGTCGCGAAGCCCATAGCTTTGCAGCGTGGTGCGCCCGCCATGGCGTAGCCAGTGCGCGCCCGCCAGAGGCGCATCCAGAAAATTCAGCATCATTGCCTCGTGATTGCCGCGCAGACAGGTCACGTTTAGCCGAGGGTTTTCGGACAGGCAGCGCAGGGCGCGGATCACACCGGCACTGTCCGGGCCGCGGTCGATATAGTCGCCGGTAAAGACCAGATCCATCTGATCCGAGGCCTCGCGCAGGATGCGTGCGACCATCTCATCCAGCAGGTCCAGCCGCCCGTGAATATCCCCCACAACATAAAGCGGGCGGCGCGGCGACAGGATCGCCGTTGCCGGTGTTGGCGCGATCAGGCGCGTCAGCAGCGCCACAGCGCTATTCGACGTAATACTGGGACTTTCGGGCATAGCTACCATACCTTCGGCCATAGCCGAGTTTTTCCATCCGGCGCTGATCGACACGGGTCAGGACCAGGCCGGTAACGGGACCATTGATTGATTGAAGCATCTGCAAACCGCGCCGTACCTGAGCGCGGCGCGTGGCATTCCAGCGGACAGCATAGATCACCGCATCGGTGGTCGGAGCGATAACGCGGGCATCGGTCACAACCAGAACCGGCGGCGTGTCGAGGATGATGTAATCATACCGGTCCCGCATTTTTGCCAGAAACTGCTCGAACCGCTCGGTGGCGAAGATATCCGCTGCATTGGTGGAAGAGCTTTCGCCAAACAGGACGTCGATGCTCATCCCGTCGGGGCGGAAAATCGCCTCGTCCACCTCGCAGATCCCTGCCAGAACGGACAGAATGCCACGCTGGGGATCGGCACCAAGATACCGCTGGAAGGTCTGGCGGCGGATATCGGCCTCGATCAGCAAGACTTTCTTGCCCCAACCGGCCATGTTCTGCGCCAGCATGATGGAGGTCATCGACTTGCCCTCATGCGGCACCGAAGAGGTCACCGCGATCACCTGCGGTTGCGCCTTGCGGCTGGACAACAGAACTGAGGTTCTTAGGTCCCGCACAGCCTCGGCCAGTTGCGAGGATGGCTTGCGCAGAACAAAGTCGACGACGTTGCGGTTGCGCTCTGCCAGTTGTGGGATCTGACCCAGAACCGGACGGCCTGTCGCCTCTTCCAGATCTTCGATACGGCGGAAACTGGCGACCCATTGCGCCCGGGCCAAAACCCAGGCGGTTCCCAGCCCAGCCCCCAAAATGGCGGCCAGCGCCAGGATCAGAGGCTTTTGCGGCGCTGCCGGATAAAGCGGCACGATCGCGCGGGAGATCAGGCGCGCATCGGGTTGCAAAACCCCGGCCTGCACGGTGCTTTCCTTTAACCGGCCCAGAAAATACTCATAGATCAGACGGCTGGCCTCCGCCTGCCGGTCCAGTTGCTGCAACTGCACCAGATCGGCGGAGGCAGCATCGAAATCCGCCTGCAGCAAGGCTTCCTGCGCGGTCAGGGCAACCCGGGCGTCGCCGGTTGCGGAAAGCTTGCGCTGCCGCAGGGCGGCCAGCCGGCGTTCGATATCGTTTAGCGCGTCGCTTGTGTCCGGTTCGATCCGGGCACGCAACGCATTGGCACGATGTTCCGCAGCTTCGAAATCTGCCTGCAGCTCTACCACCCGACCCGACAGCCAGGCGCTGGCCTGCTCTGTCGCTTCCATCTTGGCGGCCAGTTGATCCTCGATGTAAATCTCGGCCAGCCGATTGGCGATCAGGCTGCTTTTGTCTGCGCTGCGGGTCTCGGCCGCGATGGAGAAGACAAAGCTGTTTGGCAGATTGCTGATGGTCAGACTGCGCAACACACCCTTGACCGTTGCATCCAACTCGGTTTGCTGAGTGACGGGCGGGGCGGGCACTTCGCGGATCAGTTGCCAATCCAGCAGGTGATCCTTGATGTATTTTCGCAGTGAAAACCCATCCTGCGACCTGCGATAGGCGTTGAATTCAGGGTCTGTCGTCAGGTTCAGGTCACCCACAAGCTTTTCCAGCAATCGGCGGGACCGCAGAACCTCGACCTGCGTTGTCACCATCGTTTCACCCCGGCCAAGCGCGGGCAGGATGGCGCGCATCTCCACCACGGTTTGTTCCTGCGGGTCGAACATCACAACCGCATGGGTGCGATAAACCGGCACTGCGACACGGTACGCATAGGCCCCACCAAGCAGCGCCCCGGCCAGCGCCCCCAGCAAAATCCACCACCGGCCACGCCAGACCATGCGCAGCGAAATCTCGGGCGCATCGCGGTCCAGTGGCGCTGCGGCAGGCGCTGTCAGGTCCGGCGGACCTGAAACATGGTCCATGGCAAGGGATACGGGCAAAATACTCTTTCGACTCGTGGGATGGTTGTCTTCACGGAGAGTGATTTGCTTTGGTAAACAAGCGGTTAATTAGCAGTTTCGTTGTTTAGTAAAAGTTAAATTAAGGCGATTTTAACACGCTAACCAATAATTGATTCTCAAGCTACCGTTATCAGTCGCGTAACGATGTGTTTTTATTTTCTTGATGAGGTAAAAATGAAGTCCTCTACATGGCGATATGTCAACAATACGCAATCCGAAGGACAGATTTCAAGAAGTGATACTATCAAGACACAGTACTCCGCATGGCAGAAACGGTGTCTCGATGTGATCCTGGTGCTGATGGCCCTGCCCCTGATCTTGCCGATACTTCTGATCATTGCTTTCTTGGTGCGACGGGATGGGGGTCCTGCGTTTTTTGGCCACCGCCGAATCGGGCGTGATGGTAAAGAGTTCACCTGCTGGAAACTACGATCCATGGTCCCGGACGCCGATCGCGTTTTGGCGATGCATCTGGCCGCCGACCCACTGGCAAGGTTGGAGTGGTCGGCGACGCAGAAACTGTTGCACGACCCAAGGATCACGCCCCTGGGCCGGTTCATCCGCCGAACCAGCATCGACGAATTGCCCCAGCTTTGGAACGTATTGCGCGGAGAGATGAGCCTCGTCGGCCCCCGCCCGGTCACCGAAGACGAGTTGCAGCGCTACGGAAGGCACCGCGCCACCTACCTGTCGTGCCGCCCCGGCCTTACCGGCCTGTGGCAAGTCAGCGGTCGCAACACCGTCAGCTATGACGAAAGGGTCCGCATGGATGTCGCCTATGCGCTGGGCATCGGCCTGTGGCTTGACCTTACCATCATCCTGCGAACCTTCGGCGAAGTTATCCACCGCAGCGGCGCCTAAGGCCGGACACCAAGGTTTACTTGCCCCATCAAAGCCCGTATCCAATCCCCGTCCGGCCCCGTGGCTCAACTGGATAGAGCAGCCCCCTCCTAAGGGGCAGGTTGCAGGTTCGAATCCTGCCGGGGTCGCCAACACCTTTCTAAGCATTTGATTCTCCTGTATTCTTTTGCAGATTTGGAACTTCGGTCGGATGAGTTGGAACTTTTTGTTCGTTTTTCGTGCTGCTGAGCACCTTTCGTTTGTTAAAGTTGCGGATGTATCTTTCGACCTCTGAGAGGCTTTCATGCCCTGTCCAGGCGGAAATCTGAGCCGAAGTTCCTTCGGCTTCGGCGAGCGCTCGCGCCCGACTTTTCCGCAAACCATGCGCCGAACGGTCATAGATGCCCGCAGCTCTAGCTTTGGCGGCAAACCATTGGCCTGCGGCCTTCACGCTCCGGGATTTCCCGTGCGCGGTCGTCATCCATGTCATGTGCTTGTCTTTCCGGGCGTCCAGTGCCGCATGAAGATAGGCGATATCCCCTTCCATGCCTTCTGCGAAATCTGGAAGCGCGCGATCAAAGGGGATTGCGACTTCGCCGCCGGTTTTCTGCTGGCGAAACACGATCCATCCGCCCCGATCCACGTTTCCGTGTCCCAATCGAACTGCATCCGAAATGCGCGCGCCGGTCCAAAAGATTAACTCGAATGCCAGGCGTTCCGGCGTGTCGATCGGCCAGTGCGCGCGGAAGGCCTCGATCTCGTCCTCTGACCACGGCGGATGACCCTCTGACTGCGCGACGTGCGCTTTCTTGGCGTCTGTGGTCGGATCGACGATCTTGTATGTTTCAGCGAGCCATTTCCCAAAGCCCCGCCAAGCTTTCAGGTGGTTGTTTCGTGCGTGTCCCGTGAACCGGCTCAGGTCAGCTTCGATATGCTTGGTCCGAAGATCGAACACCCGACCATGCCCGTAACGTTCGCGGATATCATCCAACATACGCCGTCTGACGGCTCGCGTACCTTCAGCAAGGCCTACGAGAAAAACATCCGATTTCAGGTATCCCTCAACTGCCAAAGCAAGGCTGCCGGAGCCTGGTCTTACCCGCGCAGGTTCGATGCTACCCGCAGCCTTTGCATAGGCCGCAAGGAAGTCAGGATGGCCGGGGGGAAGGTCGGGCATACGAATGCCCTTTTGCCCCTTTGGGCGGTAATAAAAGCGAACATTGCCACTTGGAAACCTCCCGGATGGGTTGAGATGTTTCATCCTTGTCAGCAACCAAACGCCTCGTCACAACTGTTTTCTTCGCTCCACATTTGTCCCCCAATGGTAGGCAAGTCGGCAAGCGCGGAATCCAACTCCCATCGTAGCCACACAGCGACGCCATCTGCGTTCCGTCCGGGTGGGTAGATTCCGCTTCTCACAAGTTTGTCGAAATGCCCTGGCGAATGACCGCAATATCGAGCTGCATCAGCGCGGCGCAGGGCTGCGCCCCAATCGACTGGAATCCGCGGCCCCTTTATCATCTCAGACTCCGTTCGGGTGTTTCTTCTACGTCAGAAGCGTTTTCGATCAGCCGTTCCATCTGTGCTGGCGTCAGCAGCATTAACCGCCCGAGTTGATAAAACTGGCCCGTTGCACGCGCTTTGGTGCGGATCAAGCGCGGGGAGACATGGACGCCATGCGCGCGCAATTGCACGCTCCACGCTTCCGGTGTTTGTCCTTCTTTGAGCAACTCCGACATCAAACCCTCGTTCTTCTGCAAGTTCTTGCAAATATCCGACAGAAATGTGCAAATGTCACCATGTTCCACTTATGAGCAAGAAGTTCGGAACTTTCGTTCCGGTTTGCAAAGGAGAGGCGATGTCACGGCTTGGAAAACTGCTCCCAAACACGACAACTTCGGAAGATACGCTGCAGGCAAAATTAGAAGAGAATGAGCGTATGGCCCGAGAGGAAATGCACCGACGATTCGCACCAGAGGGTACAATACACGACAATCTTCGCAACTATCGAGTTCGGCTAGGCTTCACAAAACAGCAGATGGCTGAAATTTTGGAAGTGACCCCGCGAACTTACTATGCCTATGAAGAAGGGCACCGGGCCGTGCCCACACCGGCCATCGCTCAATTGGCAATCCTGACCGGTGGCGATCTGAACGAGATCATCTTAGGCCGCCCCGCGCCGCGCAGCGGTAAGGCTGCGCGAGTGGTGATTGACGAAGCCATAGTGGTTCTAAAATTCCTAGCCGTGAAATATCCCGATATGTCGTTGGAAGACCGTTACAAGGTCATCCGACTTCACGCCCTTGATGATCTCGATAGCTTTCCGCGAATGCATCCAGACATTATCCGCGACTTTGTAAAAATCGTGACCCGCTACAAATTTCACCCCGAGGATCTCCCCGCCCCCCCGTTTCACGAAGACTACGGCGATGATCACGCCGGATGGGAGCGTGACATGGCTGAATGGCAACGGATGGTGGATGAGGATTTTCCAGGTGACGAGAAAGATAAGTAGCGCCGGTTGCCTGCTTCAGCCCCGGGTAACCTTGTGTCTCTATGCAACGCGCTGCGCATCACGCAATGCGCGCCCAAAAAGATACGATGTGACCTTATTTCTGATCTCGGGGTCAGTGAGGATAATGTCGCGCATTTCAGCATCATTCTGGAACATCCGGATCATCCCCTGAAACACAGCCTGATCATAAGCTGAACGAACAACATCAGGGGGGTTGTTCCGCAACATCTCGCGCATGTTATCGTCAACGATCTCGGGATTCACGGCCTCAATTCTTGCCATCTGGGCTTCGGTGAACTGTGTTCCGTGGCGATCATTGAAAGACTTAATTATTTCTGAGAGTTCTTTCTTTTCGTCTTCTGTGTAAGGTGACCTGCCCCCCGAGGCTCCCTCATTCATAACGAGAGTCTGCGGGTCTGGTTTTCATATTCGTTGGTTTCGTTTTGGGCAAGCGCGCCGGGCGCGGAGCCCTCAAATTGCTCAAGC
>NZ_JBTLNE010000025.1:0-53551 GCF_054457435.1 Halovulum sp. GXIMD14793
CTGCCGGGCAGTGACTGCCTGTCTGTCAAAGTCCGTCTGCTCAAGATCGCCTCCCGTTTTTGATCTTGAATCAAACGAAAGATGATTTGGGAATCCCCTAAATGCAGACGCCGCCTAGTCCAGCGACTTCAGCACGTCCGACAGTGTTCCGATCAGTGTGTCGATCTGATCCTTGCTGATGATCAGCGGTGGGCTTAGCGCAATGGTGTCGCCGGTGGTGCGGATCATTACGCCTTTTTCATAGGCGTTCAGGAAGGCGGTGAAGGCGCGCTTGGTGGGCTGGCCTTCGATGGGTTGCAGTTCAACCGCGCCGATCAGGCCCAGGTTTCGGGTGTCGATGACATGCGGATGATCCTTCAGCGAATGCACCGCATCGGCCCAGTATTCCGACATCTCATCCGCGCGGGTCAAAAGACCCTCTTCGGCATAGGTTTCCAGCGTTGCCAGACCAGCGGCTGACGCAACCGGATTGCCGGAATAGGTGTAGCCGTGGAACAGCTCGATCATGTGCTCCGGACCCTGCATGAAGGCGTCGTGAATCTCTTTGGTACACAGAACGGCCCCCATTGGGATCACGCCGTTGGTCAGGCCCTTCGCGCAGGTGATCATATCAGGCATGACATCGAAATATTCCGCTGCAAACGGCGCGCCGATGCGGCCGAAACCGGTGATCACCTCGTCAAAGATCAACAGGATGCCGTGTTTGGTGCAAATCTCGCGCAGGCGTTTCAGATAGCCCTTGGGCGGGATCAGAACGCCGGTGGACCCGGCCACCGGTTCCACGATCACCGCCGCGATGGTCGAGGCATCGTGCAATGCCACGATCCGCTCCAGTTCATCGGCGAACTCCATACCGTGTTCCGGCAAGCCGCGGCTAAAGGCGTTACGCTTGGGGTCATGGGTATGTGGCAGGTGATCGACGCCCGTCAGCAGGGTGCCAAAGCTGCGGCGATTGGTGACGATCCCACCAACCGAAATTCCGCCAAAACCGACACCGTGATAGCCCCGCTCGCGTCCGATCAGGCGGGTACGTGTGCCGTTTCCTTTGGCCTGATGATACGCTAGGGCAAGCTTCAAAGCAGTGTCGACCGCTTCTGACCCGGAATTGACAAAGAACGCGTGTTCAAAAGGCTCCGGTGCCAGGTCAGTCAGTCGGTTAGCCAGTTCGAATGCCTTGGGATGACCCATCTGAAAGGCAGAGGCATAGTCAAGTGTTGCAACCTGTTCCTGCACGGCTTCGGTGATCTTGGGCCGGCAATGGCCGGCATTGCAGCACCACAGGCCGGCGGCACCATCCATCACCTGACGCCCATCGGCAGTGGTGTAATGCATGTCCTTCGCGCCGACGATCAGGCGAGGTTGCTTTTTGAACTGCCGGTTGGCCGTAAACGGCATCCAAAAGGCATTCAGGTCATTCGGTACGCTGCGTTGGGACATCGCCGCCACTCCTGCAAAGGGTTAGATTGCAGTATGCTATGCTTATTGAAATTGACGTCAAGAAAACTCTTAAGTCTTTGGTAAGGGCCGCAGCGCTTTGATATCCTGAACAAGATTGCGCCAGGTGATACCGTCCCGCACGTCAGCCAATCGCAGCGCCCGATACAGTACCAGACAGACCAGCCCGCAGATCAGTGCGGAAAACAGCGTGTCGGACAGGAAATGCCGTCCCATGATGATCCGAAGGCCCGCGCCAATTGTGCCGCCGGCTATGGCTATGCCAAGGATGATCTGCCGCCACCCCCGATCCCGCCCGGTCATGAACAGTATCGCCAGCACAATCGTGGCAACCGTGATCGCCGCCCCCTCGCCCGAGGAAAAGGCGCAGTTGCGGGGGCATTGGTCTGTCATCAACAGGGGGGGCGTGAATTCCATAGGCCCGCCAAACGGCTCAACCAACGCAGGGCGGGCGCGGCCCCAGTGCGATTTCAGGACCAGATTGACGATGGCCCCTGCGCCAATGGCAAAAGAGCCCAATACCCAAACATGAAACCGGCCGGGCAGATGCGGTGCGCGGGCTTTCCATAGGCTGGCGATCAGCAAGACCAGCGATATCAGGATGATCAGGCTGTAGCTGATCTGAAAAACGTGCCGTAGCCCCTGCATCACCGGATTGCGGTTCAGTGGAAAGCTTTTGCCCGGTTCATAGAACAGGCCAGACACGGCGAGGTCGATCTGCGGGGCGGCCAGAAACAGCACCGAACAGCCGAACAGCGCGCCAAAAAACAGCGTCAGGTGAGACATAAAACGGTCGTCAGGCGGCATGTGCGGCAAGTCCAAGCATCCGGCGGGCCTGCGCAGCCGTTGCCACGGGGCGCGCATGTTTTTCGCACAGATCCGCCGCGCGCTGGACCAGCGCTGCGTTTGACGGGGCCAGTGTGGCGCGGTCAAGGCGGATGTTATCCTCCAACCCGGTGCGCACATGGCCCCCGGCGGCGATACACCATTCGTTCAAAACGATTTGCCCCGGGCCGACGCCCGCGCCGCACCATGTCGCATCGGGCAGCAGGCGTTTGGTGGTCTGGACGTAGAAATCAAACACATCGCGATCCACAGGCATCGCGTTCTTGACCCCCATAACGAACTGCACATGCAGCGGGCCGGTCAGCCGCCCGTCATCCAGCATTTTGCGGGTCTGGAATAGATGCGACAGGTCAAACGCCTCGATCTCGGGCCGCACATCATATTTGTGCATTTCCGCTGCCAGCCAATCGACCAGATCGGGCGGGTTTTCATAGACGCGGGTCGGGAAGTTGTTAGAGCCGACGGTCAGCGAGGCCATATCGGGCCGCAGAGACAGCATCCCGCCACGCTCTTGCCCGGCACCAGAGCGCCCCCCCGTTGACAACTGGATGATCATGCCGGGGCAGTGGGTTTTAAGCCCCTCCATCAGTTGCGCGAATCGATCCGGGTCCGAAGTCGGGGTTTCGTCATCGTTGCGCACATGGCAATGCGCGATTGAGGCCCCGGCCTCGAATGCCACCTGCGTGCTTTCGATTTGTTCGGTGATGGTTGTGGGCACCGCCGGATTGTCTGCCTTGCGCGGGACAGAGCCGGTGATGGCAACGCAGATGATACAGGGATCAGACATTCAGATATCCAGAAAAACCGTTTCGTTCGGACCCTGCAGATGAATATCGAAACTGTAAACCCCATCGCCCTGGGCCTGTGCGATCAGGGTTTTGCGCCGCGCCGTCAGCTCAATGCGGTTTAGCAGCGGATCATCGGCATTTGCGGCCTCTTCATCGCTGAAATAGCACCGGGTGTGCAGGCCCAGATTGATGCCGCGTGCCACGATCCACAGGGTGATATGCGGAGCCTGATCCTGACCATCGGGGAAAGGCACCTTGCCCGGCTTGACGGTTTCAAAGCGATACTCGCCGGTCTTGGCATCTGCCGGACAGCGGCCAAACCCGGTGAAATGCGGATCCGGCGTGCCGCGTGTTTCTGCGGGCGCATTGTGAAACCCGTTCGCATCCGCCTGCCAGATCTCCACCATTGCGTCGCGCAGCGGCGTGCCGGTCCCGTCAATTACCCGGCCCGTCAGGGTGATGCGCTGTCCCTGCACATCGCCGGTGATCATGGTTGCGCCCAGATCACCGGGATACACCCCGTCTATCCCGGCGAAATTCGGCGTGCAGCCGATATGAACATAGGGTCCGGCGGTCTGCGAGGGGCTTTCGGGCAGGTATCTGGGTTGGTTGAACATCACGCCCCCTCCGCCCGGTTTTCGAACATGGTCTGGCGACGCCCGCGCAGCACGATGTCAAAGCGGTAGGCCTGCGCATCCATTGGCACAGTCGCGCCCATGTCCAGCTTGGCCGTCAGCTGGTCAATCGCGTCGTTGTTAGGAATGGTGCGCACAATGGGGCAGAGCGGAACCAGTGGGTCGCCCTCGAAATACATCTGGGTAATCAGCCGCTGCGCAAACCCGTCCCCGAAGACCGAGAAATGAATATGCGCCGGGCGCCAGTCGTTTGGCCCGTTTGGCCAAGGATAGGGGCCGGGCCGTACTGTGCGAAAGTGATAATTCCCCTCCGCATCCGTAACGCAGCGCCCGCAGCCGCCGAAATTGGGGTCCAGCGGTGCAAGATAGCTGTCATTGCGGTGCCGATAGCGCCCGCCGGCATTGGCTTGCCAGACCTCGATCAGGGCCCCGGCAACCCCGTGTCCGTTTTCATCCTGCACCCGGCCATGCACAATCAGGCGCGGACCGATGGCAGCCTCGCCCGGTTGGGCGAAATTGACGATCAGGTCATTGTCCTGCGGGCCAAGAACGGTGTGACCAAAGACCGGGCCTGCCACCTCGGACAGGGTGGAGGGCATCGACAGTTTTGGCAGATGCGGTGCCCGCGCGACCGAGGTTTTGTAACCCGGCGCATAGGCGGGTGGGTGCCGCGTCAGGTTGCGGGTCATAAACCGGTCAGAACTGGTCATCCGCTGCCTCCATCTCTGCGTAGGTTTGCTTGATGATCTTGATGGCATGATTGGCCCGTGGCACGCCAGCATAGATCGCGACATGTAGCATCGCTTCAATCAGGTCTTCCTGACTGGCACCGGTATTGACGGTTGCACGGGTGTGCATGGCCAGTTCTTCGAAATTCCCAAGTGCGGCCAGCAGCGACATCGTCACGATGGACCGTTCGCGCATTGTGAAGTGTGGCCGCGACCAGACAGAGCCCCACGCCCCTTCGGTGATCAGGGTCTGGAACGCGTCGTCAAAATCGGTTCTGGAGGCTTCCGCCCGATCCACATGCGCATCCCCCAGCACCTTGCGGCGGATCGCCATGCCTTTTTCATATGTTTCGGACAACCGGTCCTCCCCGCGTATGGTGCTGATATTTCTACAGAGCTTTGCGGGTCTTGTCAGCCAGACAGTTTGCACGCGGGGCTTAGGTTGTGTCCCCGGACAGGCCCTGCAGGATCGGACAATCCGGGCGGTCATCGCCCTGGCAGCGTTGGACAAGCTCTGACAGGGTCGCTTTCATCGCCAGCAACTCCGTGACTTTCTGGTCAATCGTGTCCAGATGCCGGTTCGCTACGGCCTTGACCTCGGACGAGGCCCGCGCGCGGTCATCGTAAAGGGCCAGCAGGGTCCGGCAATCTTCGATACTGAAGCCGAGCGAGCGGGCGCGAGAGATGAAGATCAGGCGGCTGACAGCCTGTTCCGAAAAGTCCCGATACCCATTGGCGCGGCGGTCGGGTGCGATCAGGCCGATCTGCTCGTAATAGCGGATGGTCTTTGGGGGCAGGTCTGCGGCCTTGGCGGCTTGGGCGATGTTCACGACGGCCTCCAGCGTTTCAGCAGCAGAGAGTTGCTGACGACCGAGACGGAGGACAACGCCATGGCCAGCCCGGCCAGCATTGGCGACAGATAGCCAAGGGCGGCGACGGGGATCAGCACCACGTTATAGGCAAAGGCCCAGAACAGGTTTTGCCGGATTTTTGCAGCCGTCGCGCGGGCGATATCCAGCGTGGCGGCAACCAGTGAGGGCCGGGGCCGCATCAGCGTGACACCGGCGGTCTGCAGGGCAACATCTGTGCCGCTGCCCATGGCGATGCCCAGATCGGCCGCTGCCAGGGCCGGGGCATCGTTGATCCCGTCGCCGATCATGGCCGTTTTGGCACCTGCGGCGGCAAACGCCTGAATGGCGGTGGCTTTGTCTTCAGGCCTCATGCGGGCGCAGACCTCATCCAGACCAAGTTTCTCGCCGATTTCGCTGGCGGTGCTTTCTGCATCGCCCGTCAGCAGAACGGTTCGGATGCCACGCGCCTTGAGGCTTTGGATGGCCGCCTTTGCATCCGGTCGCGGCTGATCGGTCAAGGCAATCAGGCCAAGCGCGGTGCCTGAGCGTGCGACCCAGACCACTGTTTTCCCTTGTTCCGTCAGGGCTGCGGCGGATGCTTCGTCCGCATCCGGTGCGGCGAAGTCATGGGTGCCAATCCGAACCTGTTCGTCGTCAACCCTGCCTTCGATCCCGGCCCCGACACGTGCATGGATATCGGCGGCATCAGGCAGCGCTCGGTTGCGGGCCTCTGCCGCTTGCACAATTGCCTTACCCAAAGGGTGTTCTGACCCGATTTGAACGGCTGCGGCGGTTGCCAGCAAAGCCTCGTTCGTGCCGTTGAAGGCCAGAATATCGGTCACAGTCGGTTTGCCCTCGGTCAGGGTGCCGGTCTTGTCGAACACCACAAGATCAATACGGCCCGCCCGCTCCAGCGTGTCGATATCCTTGATCAGGATACCGGCCTTGGCTGCTGCCCCTGTTCCGGCGACCAGGGCGGTTGGTGTGGCAAGGCCAAGCGCACAGGGGCAGGCGATGACCAGAACGGAAATGGCGGCGACCAGCGCAGGCTCAAACCCTGCTCCGGCAAGGATCCAGCCCAATAGCGTCAGCGCCGCGATGCCCAGCACCACCGGAACAAACACGGCGCTGATCCGGTCGATCAGCCGTTGAACGGGGGCTTTGCCTGTTTGCGCGTCGGCGACCATTTGGGCGATGCGCGCGAGTGTCGTATCCGCGCCGATCCGCTCGGCCCGGACCAGAATGCGGCCTGTGCCGTTGATCGCCCCAGCGATCACTGGGTCGCCGGGGCGGCGCAGAACCGGCAGAGGTTCGCCGGTCACAAGGCTTTCGTCCAGCTCGCTATCGCCGTCCAAAACCACACCATCCACGGCAAGGCGCTCGCCCGGGCGCAAAATCACGGTGTCGCCCATCAGAATGTCAGACGCGGGCAGGGTAATTTCCTGCCCGTCGCGCAGCACCTGCGCGCTTTCGGGCCGCAGCGCCAGCAACGTGCGCAGCGCTGCCGCTGCGCTGGTCTTGGCGCGGGCCTCAAGAAACTTGCCCGCCAGCACCAGCGTGATCACGACGGCGGATGCCTCAAAATAGAGATGCCCTGTTGCTGCGGCCCCGTCGCGCAGCAGCACCCAGAGCGAATAGAAAAACGCGGCAGAGGTGCCCATGACCACAAGATGATCCATGGTGCCGGTCCGCGCCTTCAGCGCGGCCCAGGCGCGGATATAGAACTGTCGTCCGATGATGAATTGCACCGGCGCGGCCAGCGCCAGTTCGGCCCAGGGCGGCAGATGCCAGCCCAAACCCAGCCACATCGCGACCATTTGTGCCAGCAGGGGCAGGGTCAGCGCTGCGGCAAGGATCAGTTCGGTCAGCCCGTCCGCGTGATCTTTGTCCGCCGGGGTGGTGTCTTCGGGCAGGCGGCTTTCGAACCCGGCCTCGGTAACGGTGTTGACCAGATTATCCGGGCTGACCCGTGCTGGGTCGAAGGTGATCGCAGCCGTCTCAAGCGCAAGGTTCACGCTGGCATCGGCAACGCCGGGCACAGCGCCCAGCGCGGCCTCCACCCGTCCTGCGCAGGAGGCGCAGTGCATGCCGCTGACCGGTAGGGTGATCCGGGATGTTGGTGGGTGCATACCTGTGACTGTCATAAGGGGGCCTTTCTTATGGCTGGAGATAGTGGTTCCAGTAACTGGAAGGTCAAGGGGTGCAGCGCGGATTGCCAAAGCGCGGTCATCTCTGGCACAAAAGCGCAGGATCATCCCCGGGGGAGTTGCCGGATGCGCGAAACCTTTGTTGTTGCCGATGACGCTCTGGCGGAGGGCTTGTCCGGTGTGCGCATCATGGCGCTGTCCGACTGGGCCGATGGGCTGACCGAAACTTCGCCCGGGCATCTGGCGGCAACGGAGCTGCCATTGGGTTTTCTGCTGACCGATACCAGCCTTGCGGACGACCGGTTGCGGCGGCTGGTCGAAACCCTGCACTGTCCATGCGTTCAGGCAGCAGAGGACCCGTCAGCGGCGCTGCTGACATTGCTGGCCGACGCGGCAGTGACACGTCATGCGGAGGCTGCCGATCTGCGTACAGCGCTGGCCAGCCTCAGGCGAGAGCACGCAGCCATGCAGACCCGGTTCACCCGGTTCGAGGATTTCGTCTATGACGCATTGGCCCCAAAATATGTGCTGGCGCATCACTGGCACCCGACGGAGGAGGCCTTGCGTCTGGAGCCGGGCCAATCCCTGACGCAGGCGCTGCCAGTGTCCTCTGTCGCGTTTGCCGCGCTGGATATCTCGGTAGTTGAGGTCGGGCCCGAGGCGCCGGTGCTGACCCTGACCATTGCCCGCCCCTCTGGCGGGCCGCTGGCTGATCCGGTGGAATTGGAGCTGGCCGAAGATTATCGCGGCTGGGCGCGCTTTCATCTGCCGCGCGCCCTGAAAGGGTTTCCGCAGGATGTGGTGGCAACGATCACAACCAGTGCGGCGGTCAGCCTGACCACAGCCTTGCCCAGCCCGGTGGCGCGGTATCGTTCGCGCCGCGATACCGTTGAACAGGCCGGGCCGCTCGCCCTGCGCGTTTTCAAGGGGCTGCCCGGTGCGCAACTGCCCGAAACCCATCCGCCCCGAACCGCCCCGCCGCTGGATCCCAGACCACGGCTATTCACCGCCTATGACCTGACCCCGGCAGAGTTGCTGCCCGCTGCCCCGGATATGATCATCGAGGCGGACGCAGCGGACTATTTCGCGTGCGAATACTGGGGCAAGGAAAACGCTTTTCTGGTGCATCCCAGTGTGCATTTCCCGGTGGTCGCGGTGGCACAGAACCTGGCAGCGACACGGTTGGTCCGGCTGGCGGCGTCGATCCAGAGCGCCCGGCAGGATTGCGACACCATCGCCTTTGCCATCGGGGCCGCGCCCGCCGGTGTGGTCAGCAATTCTGAGCAGGCGCTGGAATATCTGGGCCCCTGGCAGGTGCTGCGTCCCGGCGAATGGGGCATGTGCGAGGCGATGCCAGCGCAGCCGATCAGCGGGTCTTATGACCTGTTCATGGCCACCTCGATGGAAGGGCATCCCAGCAATCAGAACGCCTGGGCGTTGTTCCGCGACTTCCGCATCACCAATTCCGGAGACACCGCGTGAGCGACGCGCCCCGTATCGCCGTGATCGTGCCGACCTATCGCCAGGGGGCCTTCGCGGCCGAGGCTATCAGCAGTGCCCTGACCCAGGATGCTGCACCGCCTTTTGTCGTGGTTGCGGTGAATGATGGTTGCCCGCAGCCCGAAACTCAGGCGGTGTTGGACGGTCTGACTTTGCGCCATCCCGGCCGTGTTTTCGCGCTGCATCAGCCCAACCGGGGCCTGTCTGGCGCGCGCAATGCTGGCGTTGCGTTTGCGCGGCAGCGCTGGCCGGGGCTTGAGGCGGTGTTCTTTCTGGACTCCGACAACCTGCTGGACCCGCATGCGTTGGGCCTTATGGCGCAGCTGCTGGAAACCGAGCCCGAGGCGGATTGGTTCTATCCGAAATTCGATATGTTCGGATTGCCTCTGGCCCAGCATACCGGCGGCCCGTTCTCGGTCGCCCGGCTGGCGGAAGGGAATTATTGCGAGGCCGGATCACTGGTGCGCTGCCGGGTTTTCGAGGCCGGGGTTCGGTTTGATGAAACCATGCGGCATGGCTATGAGGATTGGGAATTCTGGTTGCAGGCCTGCGCCGCCGGATTTCGCGGTCACCCGATCTATGAGGCTTTCTTTCGCTACCGCAAACGGCCCGGCAGCATGCTGGCCGGGGCGCATCAAAGTGATGCCGTGTTGCGCAATGTGGTCAAATCCCGCCACCGCTGGCTCTATGATAAGGACAAGGTGTTGCGCCATGCCCTGGCAGAGGGGCCTCTGATCAATGTGATCGGGCCGGGCGGCACGGCGTTCCGGATGAGAGACGTCGGCTGCCTTGAGGTGGCAGAGCCCGCCGATCTGATCGAGGAGCTTTATGCGTTTGCCGCCGACGGGCCTCGCCGCCGCACTGCGCCCTATTGGTTGCTGAGCGGTGTAGACGGTCTGGAGCTGCTGCGCGATACATGTCTGGCACCGGGTTTTTTGTGTCACATGATCAATGGGCTGGAAACAGCGCCTGCGACGACGGCCACCTTCACTGGCAACTCTGCGAATACCCTGTCGATCCGACTGACACAGCCCGGGTGGCATAATCGCGAGCCGGTCTGGGATCAGACCACCAACAGGGTCGAGGGGCGGGACTACCGGGTGGCGTGGTTTCTGAACCAGATCGCCCCGGCGCAAATGCTGGTGCTCAGCACCTCGCATCTGTCAGGGGTCGTGACCAAACAGGGGCAGGAGGCGAAGCTGGACCATCTGCTGCGCGATTTGCGCCCGCAGGATGTCACGGTCAGCCGCCCGGATGGCGCGGCGTCCGGCGCAGTGACCGAGGGACTGATCCAGTTGCTGGCAGCGGTGGAAGCGGCACCTTTTGCAGGCTGCGACCCGGCGGCTCTGTCTGGCTGGCGCACGCCGCCCGAAATGTTGGGGCCGCATGATCTGGGCCTGATTCTGCGGCGCAATCTGGCGGGCAATGCGCCCTATCTGGCGGTACAGCGGGACCGCCCGCAGATTGGTTTTGTGGCCGCGCATCTGCAATTCGGCGGGATTGAGAAATGCATGATCGCCATGGCAACCGCGCTGCGCAGCCTTGATGTGGACGCGCATCTGTTTGTCTATGGCGATCAGGATTGTGCCGCGACACCCTGGCTGCGAGAGGCTTTTGCATCGGTCCATATAGTGCGTCATGCGGCGCTTCGGTCGTGGAATGGCCCAGCCTATCTGGGCACCAAGCTGGCGGATCGCCCCTCGGACGAGTTGATGGCGGCCATCGTTGGTCCGCTCTGCGGCATGGACGCGGTTGTCAATTCCGGTTGCTCTGTCCTGAACCACGGGCTGGACCAGTTGCGGCGGCGGGGCATTCGCACGCTGACATGGGAGCATCTGCTTGAAACAGAGACATATGGCCGGTCCTACGGCACCCCTTATCTGGCGCTGGCCTATGAGGCCAGCTATGACCGCGTCCTGACCTGTTCATATCGTCTTGCCGACTGGTTGCGGGCCGAAGGTGTGGCGGCGGAAAAGCTGGTGACGCTGCCAAATGGCCCGGGTTTTGTTTGTGATGCCGACCGATTGGCTGCGGGACGTGCAGACCGGCAGGCCCGTGATACCGCTGCGCCGCTTCGCGTCGGCTTTCTGGGCCGGATGGATCGGCAAAAGGGTCTGGACCGGTTCCTTGATATCGCTACTCGATGCCGCGACGCCAATATGGCGTTTCAGATCACCGGACGCCCTGTTGTCGCCGATCGTGACGTACCCGACATCCCCGACTGGATTGCCCAATATCCCGCCGCCTATGACCGGCCCGAGTTGGAAGCTGCCTATGACCGTATCGATGTGTTGTTGATGCCATCCCGTAACGAAGGTCTGCCCCTGACAATCCTTGAGGCGCAGCGCGCCGGTGTGGTGCCGATCTGTACGGATGTCGGTGCTGTCAGCGAAGCGATTGACCACGGTACCAGCGGCTTTGTTGTGGATGAAACAGAGGCGGTTCCGGCGATGGAACATCTGCTAAGGCATCTAGAACAGGACCGGGCGCGACTGAAACGCATGGCCCGCAAAGCCCCGCCGGATCAGGATATCTGGGCGCAGAACGCGCAGCGCCTGATGGATGCGATTGGCAGCATCAAAGCGAGGTGACAAAGGCCTCCAGCCGGTTCGCGGCGGTGCTCAGTTCCTCATCCGCTGCGGCGAAGGAAATGCGGAAATAGGGGGACAGGCCAAAGCCCGCGCCGCCGACCACGCCCAGATTGGCCTTGTCCAGCAGGGCTGCAACGAACGTGTCTTCATCCGCGATATTACCGCCCAGAAGCTGTTCGATACCGATGAACAGATAAAATGCCCCCTCGGGCCGGTGAACCTGTAAGCCGGGTATACCTGACAGGCGGTCGCAAAGCATGTTCCGTCGCCGCTCAAAGGCGGCGCGCATCCCCACCACGGTTTCCAGCCCGCCGTTCAGCGCGGCGGCGCTGGCGGCCTGGGCAATGGCATTGGGGTTGGTTGTGGACTGCGATTGCAGGGTTTTCATTGCCTGGATCAGATCGCGCGGCCCGCCCGCATACCCCAATCGCCAGCCGGTCATTGCATAAGCCTTCGAGACGCCATTGACCGTCAGCACCCGATCCGCCAGCTCCGGGCAAACCTGCGCCAGCGTGTGAAAATCGCGCCCGTCATACCGCAGATGTTCGTAGATATCGTCGCAGATGGTGAGGATGTTGTGCGGGGCCAGGACTTCGCCGATTGCTTTGAGGGCGGTCTTGTCCAGCATCGCGCCAGTGGGGTTGCTGGGGGCGTTCAGCATCAAAGCCTTGGTTCGTGGTGTGATCAAAGCCGCGATGGCCGCCGCGTCGGGACGGAACCCAGTTTCGGGCCCGCAGGACAGGATAACCGGTGTGCCGCCCGCCAGCCGTACAATATCGACATAGGACACCCAGGCCGGGGTCGGGATAATCACCTCATCCCCGGCACCAATCAGCGCCATCAAAGCATTGAAGATCACCTGTTTGGCCCCGGTCGAGGCGATGACTTCGTCAGCGGCATACGCCAACCCGTTTTCCCGGGCGAACTTGGCACGTATCGCGTCCTTCAGTTCTGGCGTGCCATCAATAGCAGTGTATCTTGTCTGGCCATCCCGCATCGCTTGGATTGCGGCCTCCTGAATATGGGGAGGCGTGTCGAAATCCGGCTCACCTGTCGTCAGCGAAATCACCGGATGGCCTGCGGCTTTCGCATCTGCCGCGCGGGCCATGGCAACGGCCGTGGCCGACGGTCCGATCCGGTGCATCCGGTCTGCAAGTTCGATCATGGCAACACCTCCGCCACTGTAGGTAACGTGGTTCGGTGGCTTTCACCAGATAGCAAGCATCGCACGACTCTGTTCTTGCTATGAAGGGGCTGGGTCGCTAACGACAAGCTACTGGAAGAGAAGCCCGAAAGGCACGACCATCATGAGCGCTCGAAAAGACTATTTCTTTACCTCTGAATCCGTTTCCGAAGGCCATCCGGATAAGGTCTGTGACCAGATCTCGGATGCTGTCATTGACCTGTTGCTGTCAAAAGAACCCGAGGCCCGGGTCGCGGTTGAGACCGCGGCAACCACCAACAAGGTGGTGATGATGGGCGAGGTTAAGGTCAGCGATGACAATGCTGTATCGCAGGACGAAATGATCGACACTGCCCGTAAGGTGATCAAGCAGATCGGCTATCGCCAAAAGGGTTTTCATCACGATACATGCTCTATCGACTGCTATGTGCATGAGCAAAGTGCGGATATCGCGCAGGGCGTCGATGCCGCTGCCAACAAGGATGAGGGCGCGGGCGATCAGGGCATTATGTTCGGCTACGCCACCACCGAAACGCCGGAATTGATGCCGGCCCCGATCCTGTATTCTCACAAGATCCTGAAACGTCTGGCCGAGGTTCGCCATTCCGGCGAAGCCGCGCAGCTGGGCCCTGACGCCAAATCGCAGCTGACCATTGAATATCGCGACGGCAAACCGGTGCGGGTGGACACGATTGTTCTGTCGACCCAGCATCTGGACGGCGACATGACCTCCGATGATGTGTGTGACCTGGTGACGCCTTACATCATGTCCGAACTGCCCGAAGGCTGGGTGGATGCCAACACCGTTTGGCACGTTAACCCGACGGGACGTTTCGTGATCGGTGGGCCGGATGGCGATGCCGGTCTGACCGGACGCAAGATCATTGTGGACACCTATGGCGGTGCGGCCCCGCATGGCGGCGGCGCGTTCTCGGGCAAGGATCCGACCAAGGTTGACCGCTCTGCCGCTTATGCGGCGCGGTATCTGGCCAAGAACATCGTTGCTGCCGGTCTGGCGGAGCGCTGCACCCTGCAGCTGTCCTACGCCATTGGCGTGCCCGAGCCGCTGTCGATCTATGTCGATGCCCATGGCACGGCCGAGGTGGACCCGACCAAGATCGAAGATGCCGTGCGTCAGGTCATGAGCCTGACCCCCCGGGGCATTCGCACGCAGTTGGGCCTGAACAAACCGATCTACCAGCGGACCGCGGCTTATGGCCATTTTGGCCGCCAGCCCGAGGCAGATGGCGGATTTTCCTGGGAACGCACGGATCTGGTCGATGCGCTGAAAGCGGCCATCTGAAGTCTTGAATTATGCAGTAAGCCGGGGCGGCTTGGGTCGCCCCGGCTTTTGAATTGTCTAGCGACTAGTTGTTTCTGACGGGCTATTTTCCGGCTGTTATGCGTCAGCTTTAACGTCCGAATTTCCCGGCGCATCACGCGCAGATAAAGTCGCCTTTTCCCGCATAAAGATCTACCACAAGATCGGTGTTGTTGCGCCTTAGCGCTTGCTGGTTCAGCGATCCCTTTTCGGTGATCTCGCCACGGTCAAAGCTGGGCGCGTGCGGCAGGACCATGGCGCGTCTGACGCGGGTGGCAGAGCCGGTTGCCTCCCTAGCAGCCGCGGCCAATCTGTCGGTCAGCGCCGCCATGCGCGCCGTGCCCTCCATTGTCTCCGCCGTGTCCGACAGGATCAGCAGCGCGCCCAGTTCCGCCTGGTTCTCGCCCACGATAACGGCATCGCGGATCAGGCCCTGCATTGCATCGACAAGACCTGCGCGAACGGCCCCGACCGGGACCCAGGTGCCGGTGCTGAGTTTGAAGTTCTCTGCGATGCGCCCGTCAAAGAAGAAGCCTTTGGAAAAATCCCCCGGATCAGCAGGGCGCAACGCATCGCCCATGCGGTAGTACCCCTCATCGTCGAAGGCCTGCCGTGTCCGTTCAGCATCGCCGTAGTAGCCCGGCGTGATGCTGGGCCCTTTCAGCCGCAATTCCAGCTTGCCACCATTGGGGACCAACTTCATTGAAAGGCCCCGGGCCGGGACGCCGACATTACCGGACTTTTCCTGCACATCGGTACAGGCCAATGCGAAGGGGGCGGTTTCCGTGGCCCCCAGGCTTGTAGAGAGCAGGACCTCATGCCCGGTGGTTTTGCGCCCAATGGCGCGCAGTCGATCCCAGGTGTGCTGCGCCATGCCAGCGCCTGCATAGAACATCATATCGAGGCGACTAAAAAATGTGGCGGCCAGTTCCGCGTCTTTTTCCAGCTCTTCCACCAGCATGTCCCAGCCGATGGGCACGTTGAAATACCAGGTACACGAAATCTCGCGCAGATTGCGCAAGGTTTCATCGAATTTGCCGGGCTGCGGGCGGCCATCATCGATGTAATAGGTCCCCCCATTGGTCAGCACGAAGTAGGAGACTTTGTTGCCAGCTGCGGTGTGGTTCCAAGGGGCCCAGTCCAGCACCACGGGCGGGCCTTTCTGCACGAAACGGTAGCAATCGCGGACCATCGCCTGCATGGCTGAGATCATGCCATTGGTGTTGATCACCGCTTTGGGCGATCCGGTAGAGCCTGAGGTGAACAGGTATTTGACCACCGTATCGGGCTGCAGCTTTGCCCTTGCATCGCGCGCCAGGGCGGGATCGCCCTTCAGCAGGTCATCGAAAACAACACCCCTGTCCGGCGTGTTGGTCCGCGTAATCACATGGTGGTCCTCTGCCGCAATCGCAGCGAAAGCCGCAGCAAAGGCCTGTCCGTCATCGGCATATAGCGCGCCTGGTTGCAGGTTGGCGGCGATGTCTTTCAGCTTTGCATGATCTTTCGACAGTAGCGAATAGGCCGGGGACACGGGCGCATAGGGGATACCAGTGTAAAGGCAGGCTGCCCCCAGCAGCGCGTGTTCAAGACTGTTTTCCGACAGGATCAGAAGCGGCCGTTCGGGCCCTAGACCTAAGGCCAACAGCGCGCCGCCAATGGCCATCGCCTGCTGCCTTGCTGTGCCATAGGAAATGCGTTGCCACGTGCCGTCGGCCCCGCGCCGCGCGATCCAGGTTTGATCCGGCGTCTCCTCTGCCCATTTGTCCAGATAATCTGCCAGTATTGCCGGATGATCCGGCAGCGGTGCCGTCTGCCGCATGATGATCGTGCCATCGGGCTGATGATCATAGGTGAAGTCCGGGGTCCAGACATCCGGGTTGGTCATCTGTTGCCTCCGCACCTAAGTCCTAGTTGTCATCCACGCGGATCTTCCGCAGCAGGGCGAGCAGGGTCTTGCGCTCGTCCGCTGTCAGGCCAGACAGCACCGCATCCTCATGCGCCTGAACCGTCGCCAGCGCGGTGATATAGGTGGCGTGGCCCTGCTCAGTAGGGACCAGTGCATGGACACGCCGGTCGCCGGGCATGGCATCGCGGCGGATCAGGCCGCGTGCCTCAAGTTCGTCAACGATCGCAACCAGACCAGAGCGTTCGATGCCAAGCATGCGCGCCAGACCGCTTTGGGTAATCTCGGGGTGTTGCACAACCAACGACAGCGCTGAAAACACGCGCGGGGCCAGTCCGTCCTGCCCCATGGCGCGGCGAAAGTCTGCCTGGACAGTCACATAGGCGCGTTTCAGATTATACCCGATCAGCTTTTCCAGGTCGGGTGATTTCGGTGACCGAGGGTCGGCGCCCATCCTTTTCCTCCGTCCGTGTTTCGGCAATCAGTAGCGTAGATTGTTAACCTGGTAAACGAAATAACTGGTTTTGCTGCCCGGAAATGCACCAATACAGGTGTCAAACCCATTGACCCACCGCCGCCTGCATCCGAAGATCAGCTTAACAATAACCAACAGGGAGAGCTGAGATGAAGCATCTGGTTCTTTTAACTGCAGTTCTGGCCGCTGGTGCGGCTCAGGCCCAGCAAAGCGATATCACCATCGGTATGCAACTGGAGCCGCCGCATCTGGACCCAACCTCGGCCGCTGCCGCCGCGATTGATGAGGTGGTCTATGCAAATATCTATGAGGGCCTGACCCGGTTCACCGCCGATGGATCGGTTATTCCGGCGCTGGCCGAAAGCTGGGAGATTGCAGAGGACGGGTTGTCTTATACCTTCACCCTGCGTTCTGGTGTGACCTTTCATGATGGCGCGGCCTTTACCGCGGATGACGTGAAGTTTTCGCTTGAGAGGGCAAGGGCCGAGGACAGCACCAACGCACAAAAAGCGCTGTTTGAAGCCATCGACAGTGTCAATGTGATTGATGATACCACGGTGGAGATCACGGTTGCTCAGCCCACTGGTGCGTTGTTGTTCAATCTGGCCTGGGGGGATGCGATTATAATTGACGAAAGCGACGTCGAAACCCTGACCAGCGCGCCTGTGGGAACCGGACCATTCAAGTTCTCGAAATGGACGCAAGGCGACAGTATCGAGATTGTTAGGAATGCCGATTACTGGGGCGAAGCGCCGAAGCTGGAGAAGGCGACCTTCAAGTTCATTCCGGATCCAAACGCAGCCTTTGCCGCGATGATGGCGGGCGATCTGGATGCGTTTCCGGTGTTTCCGGCCCCGGAAAATCTGGCGCAGTTCGAGGCTGATCCACGGTTTAAGGTGATTGTCGGCTCCACCGAGGGTGAGACGATCCTGGCGATTAACAACAAGGCGGAGCCCTTTAACAACGTAAAAGTGCGTCAGGCGATTGCTCATGCCATCGACCGGCAGGCGATCATTGATGGCGCAATGTTCGGGTATGGCACCCCAATCGGCACGCATTTCGCGCCGCATCACCCGGCCTATCTGGATCTGACCTCCCGCTCTGCCTATGACCCTGAAAAGGCCAAGGCGTTGTTGGCTGAGGCTGGGTATGCTGATGGTTTCACTACCACGTTGAAGCTGCCGCCACCTTCATATGCCCGGCGCGGCGGAGAGATCATCGCCAGCCAATTGCGCGCGGTCGGGATCAAGACAGAGATCACCAATCTGGAATGGGCGCAGTGGTTGGAGGAAGTTTTCCGGGGTAAGGATTTCGGCCTGACCATTGTCAGCCATACCGAGCCTATGGATATCGGGATCTACGCGCGCCCGGATTACTATTTTCAGTATGACAATCCCGCAGTTCAGGCGCTAGTCAAGGGACTGGACGGCATGACGGATCCGGCTGACCGCGATGCGATCCTGAAAACCATCGAGGAAACCATCGCTGACGATTACGTCAACGCTTATCTGTTCCAACTGGCCAAAACCGGTGTCGCAGATGCCCGCATTGTCGGGCTGTGGGAAAACGCGCCGACACAGGCAAATGACCTGACCGGGGTTTATTGGGAAGAATGATCCACAAAGCGCCCCGCCTTTGCAGGTGGGGCGCTTTTTGTCTTATTTAGCGGCTTCATGCGCGACCAGCAGGTTGATCGCCATGGTCATGTCCGACAGGAACAGGTCCATTTCTTCACGAAAACGCACCAGATCTTCGCGTGAGATCTGTCCACCGGTTTCAGTCGCTTGGGCCACTTCGGTGATTGCGGTCCAGTGGCTTTTTGCGGTGACCAAACGATCCTTGATCTCTGGCGTCGGTGCCGGCGGGATATTTAGCCCCGGCATGCCGGTTATGAAAGCATCCAGAGAGTTGGAGAAAGTGGAAATGGTGGTGCCGAGGGAGGCACGCATCTCTTCAGTCTGGAAATCACGCGCGATCAGGCAGACCTCTTTCGACAGTTTCTGACCCAACATACGCTGACGCTCATAAAGGTCGATCAACAGTGCGGACATTTGTCCGCCTGACGCTGCGATCTTGTCACCATAGCGCGCGCGTAACTCCGAAACCAAGAGGTTGTTCAACTCAGACATCTCGCCAGTCTGGTCCATAAAGGTCTCGAACTGCGAAGGGGAAAGAGTTTGCCCCTGCCAGGCTGCCTGCCCGATTGGCGATACCCTGACCCATGTCTTGTCGGCCTCTTGCCAGCGACGGATGACGCGCTTGTCAGTTTCAGGGAAAAGTTCCAACTGCGGATTACCGAAATAGATACCCTGATGATACCAGCCATAAACATTCCATGTTACGTAAAGGTTCTGCAGGCTGCCCTTGGCGTCGACTTCGGACTGCGCGTAGCAGGTCGATTTGGCCATGCTTTCGGCCAGCATGCGTTGACGCCCTGCAATTGCAATACGCTTGCCAACGGTTTCAGGCGAGACAGCAATCTGGTCATTTTCATCGGCGGTCGCCAACTGCGGCCCCGCAACGGTCATAAACAAAGCAAGTGCGCCAAGGCACTTGCTTGCGAAGGTGTATGAGTCGGACATTCAAAAAAGCTCCTGCAATGCGCTAAAACACGAAGTGCGGAACCGAAGCCAACGTCCTTTGGTTGGCGTCGCCTCCTGCTCAGCGTGCTTTGATTTGAGTTTACTTAAAATTAGCTGAGGTGGCAGTATTGTGGTCACATTTGGACCAAAAACAGCTATCTTAAATAACAATAGAGTTTCCGCAGAGACAAATTGACGCGCTTGCGACTTTGGTCTCAGGTTCGACCTAGTTCGAACGGGCACAGCGTTTTTTCTATGCCCGCCCAACAACTTAAAAAAGCGGATGTTCTGTCGCTCTTAGGCTTGGGCAGCCTCATGTTCTAGCAACAGCTGGATGGCGGCTTTCATCTCGGACAGGAACTGCTCCATACCGGCGTCGAAGGCGATCAGGTCGTCCTTTGAGACAGGCTGGCCACTTTTTGCCGCCTCCGCCAGCGGAGCGATTCGTGCAAGCTGTTTTGTGCGCTGGCCAGTCTGTCTGCGACGTCCTGCGTCGGTGCTGCCGGAATGCCAAGCTGAGGCATGCCATCCTGAAACGCCGCCATCGAATTGACCAGCATCACTATGGTTTCATCCAGCTTGGCACGAGTTTTGTCTGTCTGGAAATCGCGAGCGATCAGACAAACCTCTTTCGTCAGGAGTTCCCCCAGCATCAACTGGCGCTCATAGAGGTCGATCAGCAGGCCTGTTACGATACCCCCCGTGCCTTCCAGCTCCTGTGCGTGCTGCGCACGAAGGTCGGCGATCAGAATCGAACTGAGGTCGGCCATCTCTGTCCATACTCTGTCGACATCGCGCCAGTGCTGGATCGCCGCTGGCTGCTGCTCAGCAGGGATACCGATTGTGGTGTCTCCATCAAGCAAGGCTTGATGCGTGCGGGCATAGATTTCAGAGTGCGCCACTAAGTCGGCACGATGCGTCTCTGCCTCGATGTCCGACTGCACAAAGCACAACGATTTGGCCATAGTTTCAGCCAGCATCCGCTGATTTCCGGCCAAAGCAATCCGTTTGGCCGTGATATCTGCCGCTGCATTGGTTTGTTCTGCGGCGGCTGGTTGCGCAAGCAGTGCTGCAGTAATGGCGATGGCTGCCCATCGGTTAGGTTTTTTAGAATGGTCCCCGAACATTCTGTTTTCCTGTAAGAATTGGTCATGGCGTTGCACAGCCCGCATTCCGCTTGAAAATACGTGCTGCTGAGTCCTTACCTGCCTGTTTGGGTGGGTCGTTGATCAAGCAGTGCCTGTATCTGGGGATTCCTGGCGCATTTCCAGCAGATTTCTCCCTTGGAACGGGTGAAATATGTCGCATCTCGACCTGAACGTCGCGTCAGGTTAATCATCTCATATTGGCCGATGCGTTTCGGCTGTCAGAAACGAGCCGGAATGCTGAATTATGTCTTACGCCGTGCCCTGACACTTGCCCTGACCCTGTTGGTGGCAAGTCTGGTGGTTTTTCTGACGCTGGAGGTCGTGCCAGGCGATCCGGCCTCTTACATGCTGGGGATTAACGCACAGCCTGAGACAATTGCCGCCTTGCGGACGGAACTGGGCCTCGATCAGGGGCCTGTCGCGCGGTATCTGAGTTGGACAGGCGGCATGCTGGTGGGGGATTTCGGCATATCTTACACCTACCGGACAGAAGTTGCGGGGATGGTGGCCGACCGGCTGAAAGTCTCATTGCCACTGACGATCTATGCACTGGTTCTGACCGTTGTCATCGCGTTTCCTGCGGGCATTCTGGCCGCGTCGCGCCGTGGGCGTCCGGCGGATTTCGGTGTGATGAGCATCACGCAACTGGGCATCGCAGTGCCGAATTTCTGGTTCGCAATGCTGCTGGTTTTGATGTTTGCGATTAACCTTGGTTTGCTGCCCCCGGGTGGGTTTCCGGGGTGGGAAAATGGCATTTGGCCCGGTCTTAAGGCCCTAACCCTGCCCGCCATAGCGCTGGCGCTGCCCCAGGCCTCTATTCTGGCACGGGTAATGCGCTCAGCGTTGATCGACACGCTAAGCGAGGATTTTATCCGCACCGCCCGGGCGCGGGGCCTTAGCCGGTCACAGGTATTGCGGCGCCACGCATTGCGTAACGCCCTGATCCCGGTGCTAACCATTCTGGGGCTGCAATTTTCCTTCCTTCTGGCCGGGGCGATCATAATCGAGCAGGTCTTCTATCTGCCAGGTCTGGGTCGTCTGATTTTTCAGTCTGTCGCCCAGCGTGATCTGATCGTGGTGGAAAGTGTCCTTATGATGCTGGTCTTTGCCGTGGTCATGGTGACATTTCTCGTCGACATAGCCTACGCCTGGGTCGATCCGCGACTGCGGGGACGACGCTGATGCGGGTTCTGATCTTTGGTGCGGCACTGGCAGGGGTATTTGTGGCGGCGGCCCTTCTGTCCTTTTTCTGGACGCCGTATGATGTCGAAGCACTGGAAATCTCTAGAAAGCTGATCCGCCCAGGTGCTGAACATCTTTTTGGCACGGATCATTTCGGACGCGATATTCTGTCGATGATTATGGTGGGCGCGCGGATTTCTATCGCGGTGGCGCTGGTGGCCGTTGGGATCGGCATGGGCGCGGGTGTTCCGCTGGGTCTTCTGGCGGCAGCGCGGCGCGGCGGCTGGCTGGACGAAGTGATCATGCGCGGCAATGACCTGATCTTTGCCTTCCCGTCATTGCTGATCGCGATCATGATCACAGCGGTATTCGGACACTCGGCAATCAATGCGATCATCGCGATCGGTATTTTCAACATTCCCGTCTTTGCCCGTTTGACACGCGGTGCGGCGCTGTCCCTTTGGTCGCGGGAATTCATCATGGCCGCACGGGTGTCGGGCAAGGGGGCAGGGCGGATCAGCGTCGAACATATTCTGCCGAACATCACCAATATCCTGATCGTTCAGGGCACTATCCAGTTCAGCCTTGGTATTCTGGCCGAGGCGGGTTTGTCCTATGTCGGGCTGGGCGCGCAGCCACCAATGCCCAGCTGGGGCCGGATGCTGGCAGAAAGTCAGACATTGATCTATGGCCACCCCCATCTGGCCTTGTTCCCCGGACTGGCAATCGTGCTGACCGTTCTGGGCCTGAACCTGATAGGCGACGGGTTGCGCGATGTGCTGGACCCCCGTTTGCGAAGGGGCGCGCGATGAGCCTTTTGTCGATCCGCGATCTAAGCCTGTCGATCCACGGCCAGAGTATTCTTGATAACGTTAATATCGAGGTTCAGGCAGGCCGGATTCATGGTCTGATCGGGGAAAGTGGCTCGGGCAAGTCGATGACAGCCCTTTCGGTGATGCGGCTGCTGCCCTATGGCAGCGAGATGCGTGGGTCGATCCAACTGAGCGGGCAGGAGCTGACCGGTCTGAGCGAGGCTGAGATGTGCGGCCTGCGCGGGGATGAAATCGGCATGGTCTTTCAGGAGCCGATGACCGCGCTGAACCCGGTGCAGACCATCGGTGCGCAGGTGGCCGAAACGGTGCTGCAGCACCATGGCGGATCACGCCGCGCGGCGCAGCAGGAGGCCCAGGCCGCCCTGATCCGCGTTGGGCTGACGCCGGACCGGGTGCCCATGCAGCGCTATCCGCATCAGCTGTCGGGCGGGCAGCGGCAACGCGTTGTGATTGCTGCGGCCATAGTCCGGCATCCGAAACTGCTGATCGCAGATGAGCCGACCACCGCGCTGGATGTGACGACGCAGGCGCAGATCCTGCAACTGATCCGCAAGCTGGTGAATGAGGATGGCATGGGCGCGATTTTCATCACGCATGACCTTGCTGTGGTGTCTGGGCTGGCGGACGATATCTCGATCATGCGGCACGGGCGGGTGGTAGAGGCCGGCCCGGTGCACGAGGTCTTTGGCGCTATCCGGCACCCCTATACCAAAGCCCTGTTCGAGGCCTCAGTGCATCAACCCGACCGGGCCACTGAAAGCCATGACGCGCCGATGCTGGAGCTGCGCGATCTTGTGCGGCGCTATCCCGCGCGCGGCACCACGCTTTTCCGTGCGTTGCCAGATGTCACCGCAGTGGATGGTGTTAGCCTGACTATCAGGCGCGGCGAAAGTGTTGGTCTGGTAGGGGAAAGCGGCTGCGGCAAGTCCACGCTGACCCGCGCCCTTCTGGGGCTTGAGGCCTGGCAGGGCGGGACGATGCAATTCGACGGCCAGCCGGTGCCCGCCCCGATGCCGCGCCATATCCGCGCCCGCATGCAGGTCGTGTTTCAGGACCCCTACGGCAGCTTTAACCCGCGGCATAAGGTGTCTCGCCTAGTGGCCGAACCGTTTCATCTGCTGGACGCACCGCCTAAGGGCGACGCCCGCCGTACCGCTGTGGCCGAGGCGCTGGAAAGCGTCGGGCTGCAGGCGTCGGATGCGGACAAATACATCCATGAATTCTCGGGCGGGCAACGCCAGCGGATTGCCATCGCCCGTGTGCTTATCATCAAGCCGGAGCTGATCATTCTGGACGAGGCGGTCTCGGCCCTCGATGTGTCGATCCGGGCGCAGATCCTCGATCTGCTGGCGGATCTGTCGGAACGCTTCGGCCTGAGCTATCTGTTTATCTCTCATGATCTGCATGTGGTGCGCCGGATTACGGACCGGGTGTTGGTGATGAAAGCGGGCAAGATCGTCGAAGAAGGCCCGACAGAAGACGTGCTGTCTGATCCCCAGCACCCCTACACGATAGAGTTGATGGCCGCAGCGCCGGTTCTGGAGGTGGGATGATCCGCTTACGCGCCGCCAATGACGCAAAGGCCGAGGTTGCGGCCCTGATGCAGGCCTATCTGGCCGAGATGGCGGAGTTCACTGGCGCGGAACCTGATGCAGACGGGATCTGGCATGATCGGTATTTCGATCTCTATTGGACGGAAACCACCCGCTGGCCTTTTCTGATCGCGGATGGAGATCAGACCATCGGCTTTGCGCTGGTTCGGTTGGATGGAGAGGCGATGCAGGTGGCGGAGTTCTATATCCGCCCCGAACACTGCCGCATCGGTAAAGGTGCAGCAGCAGCGCAGATGTTGTTTGATCAGTTTCCCGGCACGTGGCATGTCGCGCAACTTTCCAAAAATTACGCTGCTCAGATGTTCTGGGAGACGGTGATCAGCACCTATTCAGCGGGCGCATTTCGCACCCTTGGCAGTGGCGATAAACGGTGGCAGGAATTTCGAAATGATGGAGGGCCGGATGAACGATAGCGCAATATGGTTCGATCCCACTGAAATGCTGATCGGTGGGGTCTGGGAGCCGGCCGCAGCGACATTGCCGGTCGAAGACCCGTCAACAGGTCAGGAGTTCGCAGCCATCGCCAGCGGCACGGCAGCGGATATCGACAAAGCTGTGGCCGCTGCCGCCCAGGCGCGCGACGGTGTCTGGGGGTGTACTCAGGCGGTCGAGCGGGGGCGAATTCTGACTCGGATCGGCAGGCTGGTGGAGGCACGCATTGACGAGCTTGCTGAGATCGAGGCGCGCGATGTCGGCAAACCCCTGACCCAGGCGCGCAATGATGCCATCGCGCTGGCGCGCTACATGGAGTTTTATGGCGGTGCGGCGGATAAAGTGATGGGCGAAACTATCCCCTATCAGGACGGCTACACCGTTTATACGCTTCGCGAACCGCATGGTGTGACGGCGCATATCATACCCTGGAACTACCCGATGCAAATCATCGGCCGGTCTGTCGGGGCAGCGCTGGCCATGGGCAATGCCTGTGTGCTGAAACCAGCCGAAGAGGCGTCGCTGACCGCACTCGCCTTCGCGCGTCTGGCGGTAGAGGCCGGTCTGCCGGATGGCGCGCTGAATGTGGTACCCGGAACCGGGGAAGACGCAGGGGCGGCCCTGTCTGCGCATCCCTGCATTCAGCATATTTCTTTCACAGGATCGGTGGCGATCGGCGCGCTGATCCAGAAAGCGGCGGCTGACAATGTTGTGCCGGTGACATTGGAGCTGGGGGGCAAGTCTCCGCAGATCGTATTTGATGATGCGGATCTGGAAGCTGCATTGCCGTTTTTGGTTAATGCCGGGGTGCAGAATGCGGGCCAGACCTGCTCGGCCGCATCGCGCATTCTGATCCAGCGGCCGATCTGGGATGAGCTGACGGCCCGCATGGCCGAAGCCTATCGCGCCATGCAGGCAGGTCCCGCAAAGCACGACCTGACGCTCGGCCCGCTCATCTCTGCTCGCCAAAAACAGATCGTCGAAGGGTATCTGAACCTTGCTGACCCCGCCGAGATTCTTGCCTCTGGCGAAGTCACCGCCGACGCACCCGTCGGTGGCCACTATCTTGCTCCGCATCTGCTGGCCGGCCCCGGCCCCGATAGTTGCTTGGCGCAGGAAGAGATTTTCGGCCCTGTACAACTCTGCCTGCCATTTGATACCGAGGCGGAGGCCATAGCGATCGCAAACAACACGCAATACGGCCTGGTCGCTGCAGTCTGGACGGCAGACGGCGCGCGCCAGATGCGGTTGGCAAAAGCGTTGCAGGCCGGGCAGGTCTTTCTGAACAACTACGGTGCGGGCGGCGGTGTTGAATTGCCGTTCGGGGGGGTTGGGAAATCGGGGCATGGCCGCGAAAAGGGCTTTGAGGCGCTCTATGGCTTTTCTACCCTGAAAACCGTCGCGGCTCGGCACGGCTGATCCGCCAGAATGCGCCGCCTGACGGAGGCAAGACTATCTTTGGCCTTCGGCCCGAGCCTGCCGGCGGCGGATATTTGCAGAACAGTGAAGGTGGCTCTGGCATCTTCTCTTCATTGTTCCAAAAATATCCCCGCCGGAGGCATGGTCCGAAAGGGCCATTTCCAGCATAGACCTTTGATCAGTAACACCGCACTATCGGCAGATGTTACCGATCCGGGATCATAATCCGTCTCGTCGAATGCCATTTGTCACCTGGGGTCTGATGGTGGTCAATATCGTCGTTTTTGTCAGCTATGCGGGTATTCTGGATCAGCCTCGCCAACTGGCCGGTTTTTTGGCGAGTATGCAATGATCCCGGCAATGGTTACCCAGCAGGGGGATTATCAATCGGTGCTGACCTCTATGTTTTTGCATGGCGGCTTCATGCATCTGGCGGGCAACATGCTGTTCTTGTGGATTTTTGGCGACAATCTGGAGGACAGTTTTGGGCATATCTGGTTTTTGATCTTTTATCTTTTGTCCGGGCTCGGTGCAGCGGCGGCGCATATTGTTGCGGACCCGACATCGACCGTCCCGACGGTTGGAGCTTCGGGGGCGATTGCGGGGGTTATGGGTGGCTATTTATTGCTGTTTCCGAAAGCGCGGGTCGATGTGCTTCTGGTGCTTGGGTTTTTCTGGCGGCTGATTGCACTTCCGGCCTGGGTAGTTCTGGGCGTCTGGTTTGGTTTGCAGGTGTTCAGTGGTGCATCGCAGGTCGGTGTTGGCGGCGGCGGTGTTGCCTATTGGGCGCATGTCGGGGGATTCGTCGCGGGGGTCGCGATGGTGGTGCCCTACTTTCTGCGTCAGGGCGGTGGACAATTTTGGATACGGGTGGACGGTCATCCGCCACATCCTCCGACCTTTGAGGGCGTTAGTTCCATTCCGGTTGTGCGCCGCCGCCGCTGATGCTGGCCGGACGCAGGGACAGATGCTAGGCTAACCCCTATGCTGACGCCGTTACACAACCCTATTTATCGTCGGCTTTTTGCCGCCCAGATACTTTCCTTGGCCGGAACCGGCCTGATCACGGTCGCATTGGGTTTGCTGGCCTATGACCTTGCCGGGGACCGGGCTGGCCTTGTTCTTGGGACGGTTTTGTTCATCAAGATGGTGGCCTATGTCGGGTTGGCCCCGCTGGCGCAGGCCGCAGCGGCTCGGATATCGCGGCGACGGTTTTTGGTGAGTCTTGATCTGCTGCGTGCCGGGTTGGTTCTGTGCCTGCCGTTTGTCTCGCAAATCTGGCAGATATATTTGCTGGTGTTTCTGATGCAGGCGGCCTCGGCGGCATTTACGCCCGCCTTTCAGGCCACCATTCCGGAGCTTCTGCCGGACGAGAACACCTATACAAAAGCGCTGACCCTGTCGCGTCTGGCCTATGAAATGGAGGCATTGCTGAGCCCGCTCCTGGCTGCTGTGCTGCTGCTGGTGATGCCGTTTAGCGCGCTGTTTGCCGGCACGGCGCTGGGGTTTGTCGCGTCTGCCGTTCTGATCCTAAGTGTAACCCTGCCGCAAAGCGCCCCTCAGGGCGGGCGTTTCATCGACAGGGCGACCCGAGGGGTGCGCATCTTTCTGGCTACGCCGCGACTGCGCGGGTTGCTGGCGCTGAACCTTGTGGCCGCGGCAGCCAGTTCTATGGTGATCGTCAACTCGGTGGTGATTGTGCAAAGCGATCTGGGTTTGGGCGAGACTGATCTGGCCTTGTCCCTTGCTGCCTATGGGGTGGGCTCTATCCTTGCGGCTATGGCTCTGCCGGGCCTGTTGGAGCGGGTGCCTGACCGTCAGGTAATGACGCTTGGCGCAGTGATCATGGCCGCTGGACTTGGTGCATATGCGGTGACCCCGCCGGGATGGGCCGGGTTGCTGGCAATCTGGATTGTGTTGGGGCTGGGCTTTTCCATGGTTGTGACGCCATCGGGGCGGTTGCTGCGCCGCTCAGCGCATCATGTTGATCTACCTGCAGTATTTGCTGCGCAATTCGCGTTGTCACATCTTTGCTGGCTGATTACCTATCCACTGGCGGGCTGGCTCGGCTCTGTCTGGGGGGCAGGTGTTGCTGCGATGGGGTTGGCAGGGATGAGTGTTCCGGCGATCCTGCTGGCCTGGCTTCTCTGGCCCGGAGAGACCAGTGGCGATCTGCCTCATGACCACCCCGATTTATCACCAGATCACCCGCATCTGCAAGGGCCGGTGCCGCACCGGCATCGGGTGATTATTGATGATCTGCATCGGCACTGGCCATTGCGGGGCTAAGCGTACTTGCCTTTGCTCGGGCTTCTGTCACCTTGCAAAAAGACGGGGAGGATGGCGATGAGACTTAAGGGAAAGAGAGTAATTGTAACTGGTGGGGCCTCGGGCTTTGGCGCTGGGATTGTGCGCAAGTTCGTCGTCGAGGGCGCGGATGTTATGATCGCGGATATCAACGCAGATGCGGCTGCGGAACTGGCGGCTGATCTGGGGCAGACTGCGCAGCAGGTCGACGTCGCGAGTGACGCAAGCGTGGCTGCGATGGCAAAGCTTTGGCCGGAGGTCGATATCTTGGTCAACAATGCCGGGATCACCCATCTGCCCGCGTTGATGGAGGATGTTGCCGAGGACGACTTCGACCGGATTTTCGCGGTGAACGCCAAGTCGGTTTACCTGACCGCAAAGCACTTTGTTCCAGCGATGAAAGCGCGTGGATCAGGCGCAATCCTGAATGTTGCTTCGACAGCCGGCCTTAGCCCGCGGCCAAAGCTAAGCTGGTACAATGCCTCCAAAGGCTGGATGATCACCGCGACCAAGGCGATGGCGGTGGAGCTCGCCCCCCATGGTGTCCGGGTCAATGCGCTGTGTCCCGTTGCGGGGGAGACGCCGCTGCTTGCCAGTTTCATGGGTGAGGATACGCCGGAAATGCGGGCGAAGTTTCTGTCAACGATCCCGCTGGGTCGGTTTTCAACGCCTGAGGATATGGGCAACACCGCCGCGTTTTTATGCTCGGACGAGGCGGGTATGATCACCGGTGCTGCACTTGAGGTTGATGGGGGGCGTTGCGTTTGATGGGCAAGGTTAATCTAAAAGAGAAGGCACAGAGGATCAGCGGCTATTACCAGCCGGGGATCGTCGGGACATATAACGGGAATGAGGTGTTTCTGGCCAAGATGAAGGGGCCGTTTGAATGGCACTCTCATCCTGATACCGATGACTGCTTTCTTGTGATCAAGGGACAAATCCAGATTGAGCTGCGCGACCGGGTTGTCGATCTGTCCGGGGGGGAGATGTTCGTTGTACCCAAAGGCGTGGAACATCGCCCGGTTGCCGATGAGGAGGCGCTGGTGCTGTTGATCGAACCAGCCGGTGAGCCGAATACCGGTGATGCCGCGACCGCCGCGCCAAAGGTCTGGTTATGAAAGCAGGGCCGCGCAATCTGATTACCGATATCGCCGGGTTGCGTGTCGGGAATGCTGAAGATGCGGCGATCAAGACCGGGGTTACCGTGCTGACGGCGGATGCACCTTTTGCCGCTGCGGTGCATGTTATGGGCGGTGCGCCCGGAACGCGGGATACGGAGTTGCTGGCCCCGGATAAGACCGTTGCTGGTGTGGATGCGTTGGTTCTGTCAGGCGGGTCTGCTTTTGGGCTGGATGCGGCCTCTGGCGTGTCAGAGGGATTGCGGGCCGCGGGCCGGGGCTTTGCCGTCGGCGACGTGCGTGTGCCGATTGTGCCCGCTGCGATTCTGTTTGATCTTATGAATGGCGGTGACAAGGGTTGGGCAGAAAACCCATACTGCGGGCTTGGCGCGCAGGCATTTGTCTCCGCCGGGCCGGGGTTTCTGATTGGCAGCCATGGTGCCGGGACCGGGGCGATCACGGCACGGCTGAAGGGGGGGCTTGGCTCGGCCTCCGTCATTTTGGACAACGGAATTACCGTCGGGGCATTGGTCGCAGTCAATCCTGTGGGCCATGTCTGCCCGCCGGGCAGTCGACAGTTCTGGGCAGGCGCGTTCGAGATCGGGGAGGAGTTTGGCGGGCTCGGCGCACCTGCGACACCGCACCGTCCCGTTGGCCTGAGCGATACCAAACTGTCTGCCGCCTTGTCGCCAGGGACGGCCACAACCATCGCGATAGTCGCCACAGATGCGCATCTGACCAAGGCGGAGCTGACGCGGGTTGCGACTGCGGCGCATGACGGGCTGGCGCGGGCTATTGTTCCGGCGCATACACCTTTAGATGGGGATCTGGTTTTTGCTGTCTCGACGGGCAGGCCCGACGCCACGCCGGGACCGGCGGATCTGGCGATGCTGGGACATGAGGCCGCAACCGTCCTGGCGCGGGCCATCGCGCGCGGTGTATTTGCCGCAACACCAGCGGCAGGTGATCAACTGCCCTGCTGGTCTGGCTCGTCGGCCTGAATGGCGCGCCCCAGCGCCAGCTTCATCTCATCCGGCGGTCCCTCGGTCAGTTTCAAAACCTTGCGCCCTTCGTATGCACCTAGGCGACCCTTGGCGACGACCGCCTGCTCCTCTTGGCCAAGGCTTTGGACCAGTTGCAGTTTCTGCATCGCCTCGCGCCGGAATGTCAGCACCTGACCGGGGGTAAGCGCTTGCACTTCAGCAAGCGACATCTGGTGTTGATGAATGATTGCATGCAGTCCCACCGAAGCGTCGGCAGCAGAGCTGCGCATCTGCTTCATCCAAAGATCGTTTGGCGAGTCAATTTGCGCGGGGTCCACCCGCAGGGTTGACGCCCGCACGATATCAAGGATCGAAAGGGGCAAGATCAGATCGAAATCGCCGCTGCGCGCGGCCTCGCCGATATCCAGACTCACGCTTAGCAACAGCACATCCGCCGATTTGGGCGCGATACGGACGGTATTCACATCCTGTTTATGGCCCAGAATGGAAAACCGTGTGTCCAGCGGAACGCCCAGACTTTCCTCAAGCGACTTGGAGAACGCATCGAGGATGCCGTCGAAGATATCCATGCAAAGCTGCGCATCAATCGCGGTAAAGCCCCGCGTTGTCGGCAAAGGGGCAGAGTTGGCATCCCCGCCCATGCGCATGTCGACAATGTGATAGACAAGGTTGGAGCTGAGATTGATCAGCGCCATCCGGTCGGTGCTTTCGTTTTCCACCACGCCCAACATTGCGGGCACAGGGATCGAATCGATCACATCGGCAAGCTTGGTAATCTCACACTCCATGATCAGCGCGCCGACGATGGTTTTCAGCAGCGGGCGCAGGGCATCTTCCAGCAGGCGGCCGAAATTCTCGCCTATCAGGTCAAGGTCGGGCAGCGGAGAGCGCCCCACTCGCCGTTCACTTAGCTTTTTCTTCAGGACGTCGCCGGACATCGTGTTCGCATTCTGCAAAGGATCATTCACGGGTGTTAGAGCGGTTCGGGGTTGAGAATCCCTTAATTCGGTTCCCAGCTTCTTAGCTAAAATGCGTCACACCTCGAAATGCTGACGTAACCTTGCCGTAACGTCTTGCCGCCAGACTGCACCTTGGGTGAATCAAAGGGTGTGGCGATGGCAGATGACAACCGGCCGATCATAGTCAAGCGCAAGAAGGTGATCGCCGGGGGCGGCCATCATGGTGGCGCGTGGAAGGTGGCGTATGCGGATTTCGTGACCGCGATGATGGCGTTCTTTCTGTTGATGTGGCTGCTGAACGCTACAACCGAAGAACAGCGCAAGGGGATTGCGGACTATTTCAACCCGTCGATTCCGATTCACCGGACATCCGGCGGAGGCGACGGTGCCTTTGGCGGCCCCTCGGTCACGGCCGAGCTGACATTGGCCCAGAATGGAACCGGTGCAACCCGTGAAAAACCCAGCCAGGAAGCGCAGGCAAAGGGGGAAACCGGTGTCGCGGACAGTGACGGCACCGACAACATGTTCACGGAACTGGAAAGCGAGCTGGACGCGCGCGGCGGCGAAAGCGTAATCGCGGATTCGCTGCTGAAGCATGTGCGTACCCGGGTCACGGATGAGGGTCTGGTCATCGAAATTTTCGAACTGGAAGAGTCTCCGCTTTTTGACAAGGACGGTGTTCACCCCAATGCCACGCTGCGCGATATCCTTATTCTGATCGCTGATGTCTCGAACCTGGTGACCAACAAGATTGCGGTCACCGCACATCTTAAGGCCGTCACGCTGGAAGGGCCGGAGTTTGCGGGTTGGACCATATCAACTGACCGGGCCCTGATCAGCCGACAAATTCTGGGTGCGGCAGGCATCGCGCAGAGGCGCTTTGCCAAGGTCATCGGTCAGGCGGATCGTGCGCCGCGCCATAAGGACCGGTTCGACATTCGCAACAGTCGGCTTGAGATCACCCTTTTACGTGCGGATCTGGATTGAGGAATAGTTTCAATTTTAGGTTTAGCGGCTTGTTAAGCCCAGGTCCTGATTATGGGGTTCAGAGGTCCGTGGACCGGAACTGAAAAAAGGACGCAGGATGAGTATCTCTTCGGCATTGAATGCAGGTGTCAGCGGGCTTCGCGCCAATAGCAGCCGCCTGGCCACGATCTCCGATAATATCGCGAATTCAAGCACTTTTGGCTATCGTCGTGCGGATGTGGATTTCTCCTCCGTCGTGATTTCGCAAAATCAGGGACGCTATTCGGCAGGCGGTGTGACGGTTGATTCGTTCCGCGATGTCGAATCGCGCGGCTCTCTGGTTTCAACGTCCAATTCAACCGATCTGGCCGTTGGCGGGCGCGGAATGATCCCGGTGACGACGATTGCCTCGATTGACGATGCCGATCCGGAGTTTCCGCTGCAGATGGTGGCAACAGGCTCGTTCCGGCCCGACGCCGACGGGGTTTTGCGAACCGAAAGCGGGTTGGTCCTCATGGGCTTCCCTGCAGATGTTGATGGCAATATCCCCGCACAGCCGCGCGACAGCTCTGCCGGGCTGGAGCCTGTGCAAATCAACCGCAATCAGTTCGCCGCCAGCCCGACGACGGAAATCTCGCTGGGCGCGAACCTGCCGGCCGAGGCGACGCAGGCCGGGTCCTCGGGTGATCCTTATGAACTGACCATCGAGTATTTTGACAATGTGGGCGCGTCCCAGACGATGACGCTGGTGTTTACGCCCAATGTCCCGGGGGCCGGGCAATCCAATACATGGACGGTCGAAGTTCAGGATGGCGCCCAGGGCGGGGCTGTCATCGGTCAGTTTGATATCGAGTTTGATAACTCGACCGGGACTGGCGGTTCGATCCTTGCAGTGACGCCCACCACCGGCAGCTATGATGGTGTGACAGGTATTGCGACAGTTGCAGCGGATCGCGGCCCGATTGATATCAGCATCGGGGCGCTGGGCTCCAATGGGGCGTTGACACAGCTGTCAGCCTCCTTCGCACCGACCTCTGTCACCAAGAACGGCTCGCCTGTCGGGAACCTGACAACAGTCGAGGTTGATCCGAACGGAATGGTCGTGGCGTCTTATGACACCGGCTACACGCGGGTGATCTATCAGGTGCCCTTGATCGACGTGGCCAATCCCAATGGTCTGACCGCGCTGGATAATCAGGCCTTTGCCATCTCGGATGAAAGCGGCCCGCTTTATTTGTGGGACGCAGGGCAGGGCCCGACGGGTGAGGTGATCGGCTATGCCCGCGAAGAAAGCACCTCGGACATTGCTGAGGAATTGACCATGCTGATCCAGACCCAGCGGGCCTATTCGTCAAACGCCAAGATCATCCAGACCGTGGATGAGATGTTGCAGGAAACCACCAACCTCAAGAGGTAAGGCCTTGTTCCGTGAGGGGGACATATCATGAGCATATCTTCCACACTTTCCAACGCCCTGTCCGGGCTGACTGCCGCCTCGCGCAGCGCAGAGATGATCTCGAACAACGTCGCCAATGCGATGACCCCGGGATATTCGCGCCGCACGCTCGAACTCACGGCGACATCTGTCGATGGGCGCGGCACCGGTGTTGCGGTTTCCGGTGTCCGTCTGGGTCAGGATCCGGTTGCCATCGCCGCGCGACGTCGCAACGATGCAGAGCTTGGGCAAGCAACGACACGCGCGGCAACTGTGTCCCAGATAACTGCAGCATTGGGCACGCCTGATCAGGCGGGGGCCTTGGCCAATCGCGCAGCTGACTTTGAGGCAGCGTTGATTGCCGCGGCCAATGATCCGGCCTCTTCTTCTGCGCTTTCCAATCTCGCATCGCGCGCGGCGCAATATGGCAGCACCATCGCGCAAATCTCGACCGAGACACGGCGGATGCGCATGGATGCTGACGCACAAATCGCACGGCAGGTCGGGGAGGTGAACACCTCTCTGAAGGCGATCGAGTTGATCAACCGCGAGATCAAGCTGCGCACCACCGCAGGCGGTGAAACCGCAGCCTTGATCGATGAGCGGCAACAACTGATCGACCGGGTGTCCTCGATCCTGCCGATCAAGACTGCGCAGCGCCAGGGTGGTGAAATTGCCCTGTTCACGTCAAATGGCGCTGTCTTGCTTGACGGACCGGCGGCGGAACTCGGCTTTGAGGCGACAGGGTTGATCACACAGGACATGACCCTTGGTTCTGGCGCACTGTCGGGTCTTACGCTTAACGGGCGCGAGATCACGATTGGCGATGGCACCGGGTCAGGTCTGATGGATGGCGGCTCTCTGAGTGCGCTGTTTGAGAAACGCGACGTGTCTGTGCCCGCATTTGCGGATCAGCTTGATGCGCTGGCCGAGGATCTTGTGCTGCGTTTTCAGGATCCGGGCGTTGACCCGACCCTGGCGCTCGGCGATCCGGGCCTGTTTACGGATGCAGGCGGGGCCTATGACCCAATGGATCGGCAGGGTCTGGCAGGCCGATTGGCCCTGAACGCGGCGGTTGATCCTTCCGCCGGGGGCGCGGTTTGGCGTTTGCGCGATGGTTTGAATGCAGCAATCCCCGGCAACAGTGGGTCGGGTGCGATACTTTCCAACCTGCTGGAGGCTGCCCAAAGCGCCCGCACGCCAGCGACAGGGCTGGGCATGATGGCAGCATCCGATGTTGCTGGATTTGCGACAGAACTCACCTCTCAATTCGCCACCCGCCAGTATCAGGAGGAAGACACAACCGCCTATCTCAACGCGCTGGGCAATACGTTGACCGAGGCGGAAACCGCCGCGTCCGGTGTCGATACCGATGCTGAAATGTCGAAACTGCTGCTGGTCGAGCAAAGCTATGCCGCAAATGCGCGGGTCGTGTCGGTGGTCGATACGCTGATCCAGCGCCTGTTGGAGATTTAATGATGGTCAGTTTCCCACTTCCCGATCTGGCACAGTTTCTTGTGCAACAGCGCAACAGCAGCGCTGTCCGAGCCGACCTGCAGCGCGCAGGACAGGAGATGTCTACCGGCCGCCGCAGTGATCTTGTTGAAGCAACGCAGGGCGATCTTGGCCGCGTCTTTTCCATCGACCGCTCGCTGGCGGTGCTGGAACAGCAGAGCTTTGACCTGACCAAGGCGCAGGGACGGGCAGAAGCCAGTCAGCTTTACCTTGAAACCATTCAAAAAACCGCCAGTCCCTTTGGGGCCGATCTTTTGGCGGCCGTAGGGCGGGAGGATATGGTCTCTGCCCGCACGTTTGCGACCAATGCCGAAGCCGAACTGCAAGCCGTGGTCCGCACGCTGAATGGTGAGTTCGGTGGACGGCATCTGTTTTCCGGCGCGGCAGAGGACCGTCCGGCCATGGCAAGTGCAGCCACGATCATTGCAGAAGTCGACACAATTATCAGCAGTGCTGCGGATGCGACGACTGCACTGGCCGCGATTGACGCCTATTTCGACACGCCTGCCGGTGGGTTCGGAACAACGCTCTACACCGGCGCGACGGAGGATGCCGCAGCAGTAACCACCCCAGAAGGCGAACGCGTTGCTTATCTGATGCGCGCCGATGCTGCGCCGATCCGAGATATCATCAAGGGCCTTGCGATCTCGGCCACGGTCACCGACACGACATTTGGCGGCAGCCGGAGCCAGATCACGACACTGCTTCGCGGCTCCGCTCAGGCTCTGGTCTATGGATCTGACGGGGTTGTCGGCCTGCGGTCTGAGGTTGGCGCGGCCGAGGCAGGTATCGCGCACGCACAGGCTTACATTTCTACCCAGAAAAACGCACTGGATATGTCACGCAACGACATCGTTGCCGTGGATGTTTATGATGCTGCAGCGAAATTTGCGGAACTGGAGACACAGCTGACCGCAGTTTATACGGTCACGTCCCGGCTATCGTCGCTGAGTATTACAAACTTCTTGCGCTGACCCACCGATAGGAACCGCTTCATGAGATCGCTGATCAAACTTGCCCTGCTCATCGTTATCGTATTCACCGCCGCTGCGAAGGCCAATCAGGCCCGTATCAAGGATCTGGTGGAATTTGACGGCGTTCGCGGAAACGACCTTGTCGGGTATGGTCTGGTGGTTGGTCTGAACGGAACCGGTGACGGTTTGCGTAACTCTCCTTTTACCGAGGAGGCCATGGTTAACCTGCTGGAACGGCTGGGCATCAATGTGACGGGCGAGCAGTTTCGCGCCCGCAATGTGGCCGCCGTTCTGGTGACCGGTGCGCTGCCGCCCTTTGCGCGTGCGGGCGGCAAGTTGGATGTGACGGTGTCCACAATCGGGGATGCCACAAGTCTGCTGGGCGGTACCCTGATCATGACCCCGCTTAACGCGGCGGACGGGCAGATCTATGCGGTGGCACAGGGGTCTGTGATCGCGGGCGGTGCCTCGGCTGAGGGAGATGCGGGCAGTGTGACGCAGGGTGTGCCTACCGCAGGTGTGATCCCATCCGGTGCGCGGATCGAACGCGAGATCGACTTTACTTTTGCCAATGTCGGGACGATGCGGCTGGCATTGCGCGATCCCGATTTCACAACGGCTGCGCGGATTGAGCGGGCGGTAAACGGGGGGCTGGGGCGTTCCGTGGCGCGGATGCTCGATTCTGGCACGGTGCAACTTGATCTTGACACGCCGGGTCTGCCGCCACTGCCGAGACTGATCAGCCTGATCGAGAATATCGAAGTTGCCCCGGCACAAAAGGCGCGGGTTGTGGTGGACCAGCGTTCCGGCACCATCGTGCTGGGCGCTGATGTGCGTATCTCGCGCGTTGCGGTCAGCCAGGGCAACCTGACGCTGCGTGTCAGCGAAGAAGCACTGGCGGTGCAACCTAACCCCTTTGCGCCGAACGGTGCCCCGATCATTCTGCCCCGGACACAGGCCGAGCTCAATGAGGAACCGGGTATCGGTCTGGCGATGGTCGATAACTCGGTGAACCTGCCACAGGTAATTGAGGGGCTGAATGCCCTGGGCGTTTCACCTCGCGATATGATCGACATCCTCAAAGCCATCAAGGCAGCGGGTGCGCTGCATGCAGAGTTCGTTGTGCAGTAGCGTTTATCTGGGTTGCGTGGTCGATACTCCGCGACTTGTTTCAGGAGAGTGGATGAAGATCTTCTCGTGGGACAGAACTCCCGTGAAATACCAACGCCCTTAATCTGCATAGAGAAGTGATTTAAGGTTTAGTTGGATTTTGCGATCAAATGACACCTCTCTGTTGCCAGTCTTCAAACCCGGTCTGAAGGTCTGGCAGTAAGGAGTATTCTGATCCCGACGACGGTCGTCATAGGCGGCTTAGCCCATCACAGTGCTTGGGCAGACGGAGGACGTTGCTTTAGCAAGAGATAATGGCGTGGGTCGTTTTGATCTTACGTACGGAAAAAGGTTGTATCTGACCAATATGCAGATTTACGCCTGTCTCGTACGTCATGGGAGGCAGCGGATGGATCAGGTAAAAGCGTGCGTTTTTGACATTGGCAATGTGTTGATGTCCTGGGAGCCGGACCGGCTTTATGCGCAACTGGTCCCTGACGCGGCGAAGCGCGCTGCCTTGTTCGACGAGGTGGATCTGAACGGCATGAACGAAAGAATTGATCTTGGTGCGCCGTTTCGGCAAACGGTCTATGATCTGGCAGATGCAACACCGGACCGGGCTGATCTGATCCGGGCTTGGCATGACCGGTGGTTTGAGATGTTCGGGCCGCCGATCACCGGCAGCTGGCGTATTCTGCAAAAACTGCGCGCGGGCGGCATGCCGGTTTTCGCCCTTTCGAATTTTGGCAACGAAAGCTTTGTGATGGCCGAGGAGCACCATCCTGAACTGGCTGAATTTGACAGGCGCTATATCTCGGGCCAATTGGGGGTGATCAAGCCGGACCCTGAAATCTATCAAATTGTTGAACGCGATAGCGGGCTGTCCGGCGGGTCGCTGTTTTTCATTGACGATCGCGCGGACAACATTGCTGCAGCGGCTGAGCGCGGCTGGCAAACGCATCTGTTTACCGGGGCTGACGGCCTGGAGGTTGCCTTGCACGATGCAGGAGTTGCAATCTAAGCTTGCATCACCGGTCTGGAGGCGTTAAACGCCGCGACCTTGATCAAAAGCACCCAAGCTTGGCTATCGTGCTAGGGACCAAACCACGTACTATTGTACAGTACCGCGACATGCCTCGGGCTTGAGATGCCTTTTAGTAACCCCCCTCAGGTCTGCCTAGGACCGCAAAAAACGGATGACATGATGCCCCGCCCACTTATTGCCGGTGCGGCCGCAATGGCCGCAATCGTTGTTACCTCCAATATTCTGGTGCAGTTTCTATTGGGAGATTGGCTGACCTGGGGCGCGCTGACCTATCCGCTGGCTTTTCTTGTCACCGACCTCATGAACCGCTTTTATGGTGCTCGGCGTGCCCGGGCGGTGGTTTTTGTCGGTTTTCTGGTCGGGGTCATCTGTTCGCTTATCGGAAGTCAAATTCATGGTGATTTTGGCCCACTTGTTTCGGTCCGGGTTGCCATCGGGTCCGGCATAGCATTCCTGACTGCGCAGCTTCTGGATGTTGGGATTTTCGCGTGCCTTCGCGAAGGCAAATGGTGGCGCGCGCCGCTGATCTCAAGCTTTGTCGGTGGGGCGGTGGACACAGCGCTGTTCTTTGGTATTGCCTTTTCCGCTGGGCTGTCCGGCCTGTTCCCCGCCACCGATGTTGCCTGGGCGAACGAGGCGCTGCCGCTGTTGGGCTTTGGGCCTGTCGTCCCGCTTTGGATCAGCCTTGCCATAGCGGATTTCAGCGTCAAACTGGCGATTGCCTTGCTGGCCCTGATCCCGTTCCGGGTGATCAGTGAACGGTGGCGCGGTCCACAAAGCGTTTGACTTTCGCACCAATTGTGGCACGCTAAAAAGCAACGGAAACAAGCGAAAGGAGGTGATCCAATGTCGAGTGTGATTTTGGAGAAAGTGGTCGGGTTTAAGCACGAGGGTATCGCCTGACGGGCAGCCCCAACGGGCAGATGCACGGGCTTTCGGTTTGAACCGGCCTTGCACCACCGCCTCCAGACACGCGAATTGGGAAGGCCGTGGCACTTGCTGCGGCCTTCTGCGTTGAGGTTAGACATGATCCGTATCACCGACAGCATTCAGATCGAGGATTGGGAACTGACCGAGACCTTTACCCGTTCCTCCGGTCCGGGTGGTCAAAATGTCAACAAGGTCGCGACCGCCGTCGAACTGCGGTTCGAGGCAGAGCGATCACCAAACCTGCCACCTGCGGTCAAATCACGCCTGCGCCGTCTGGCTGGACGGCGTTGGACCAATGATGGGGCGGTGATCATTCGCGCCGAAGCGCATCGTAGTCAGGCGCGCAATCGGGAGGATGCACTGGCGCGACTTTCGGAACTGATTGAAAAGGCCACGCAAGCACCGAAGCGCCGGATCCGGACCCGCCCGACCCTGGCCTCCAAGAAACGGCGGCTGGAGGCAAAGACACGGCGGGGTGAGGTCAAGAAACTGCGGGGGTCGGTCAAGCCGTCTTGAACATGACAAAGGTGAAGGCATGACACTAACGATCAGACCTGCCGCAGAGGCAGACGGCCCTGCGATCTGGGACATCCTGCGTCCGGTATTCCGCGCTGGCGACACCTATGCCGTTGATCCCAGGATCAGTCGGGACGACGCCCTGACCTACTGGCACTGCAATCACGAGGTTTTTGTCTATTGCGCGGAAGATGCCCTGCTGGGTACCTACTATATCGGCCCCAACCAGGCTGGCGGTGGCGATCATGTTTGCAACTGCGGCTTCGCAACAGCCGAGGCCGCGCGCGGTCAGGGTGTTGCGCGGGCCATGCTGGAGCATGCACTGACCCATGGGGCGAACAGCGGGTTTGCAGCAATGCAGTTCAACTTTGTTGTCGCCACCAATACGCGGGCGATCGCGATCTGGACCCGCTATGGGTTCCAGGTTGTCGGGCGGCTACCGGGCGCATTTCGACATCCTCAGCAGGGAATGGTGGACGCGCTTGTCCTGTTTCGCCCACTCTCCGACCTTGATCGGGGTTGATGCATGACGCGGTGCATTGTTAAAGCGTTTTGCGAATGGTCTGAGATATCGGCATCAGCGACCTGCTCAGGAGGATATCATGGAAACCGGTTCAGAGAATGCAGCCTTTGGTGGCACACAGGGCGTTTACACCCATAAATCGACCGCTTGCGGTTGCGAGATGACCTTTGCCGTCTACCTGCCGCCGGTCGCGAAGCTGACCAAGGTGCCGGTGCTGTGGTATCTGTCTGGTCTGACTTGCACACATGAAAACGCGATGACCAAAGCCGGGGCGCAAGCCTGGGCGGCAGAGGCTGGCATTGCGCTGATCTTTCCCGATACGTCGCCGCGCGGCGACGCCATCGCCAACCATGAGGATTACGATCTAGGGCAGGGCGCGGGGTTTTATGTCGATGCCAGCGAAAGCCCCTGGGCCCCGCATTTCAATATGTGGACCTATGTGACGCAGGAATTGCCGCAACTGGTTTTTGCAGAATTCCCACTGCTGGAAGAGGCGCAAGGCATCACCGGCCATTCCATGGGTGGGCATGGGGCGCTGACCATTGCGCTGAGCTTGCCGGATCAGTTCAAGTCCGTTTCAGCCTTTGCACCGATTGCCAATCCCATGGGATCGGACTGGGGGCGCAAGCAGTTGTCTGCCTATCTGGGCGCGGATGAGGCGAAGTGGCGGATGCATGACAGTGCCGTTCTGATGGAAGACAAGGGGTGGCATGGCCATGTGCTGATTGATCAGGGCGCGTCGGACCAGTTTCTGGACCTTCTGAAGCCCGAGGCGCTGGCCAACGCCATCGCCAAACGTCGCCAGCCCGCAACCTTCCGTATGCAGGAAGGCTATGACCACAGCTATTTCTTTGTGGCCAGCTTTATGGAAGATCACGTGCAATTCCACGCTGAGGCGCTTTACGGGTGACGCTGTATATCGACGCTGATGCCTGCCCGGTGAAGGCCGAGGCGCTGCGGGTCGCGCAGCACCATCGCATGCCCGTCTTTCTGGTGTGCAATGGTGGATTGCGTCCCGACCCCAATCCGCTGGTGCAGGTGGTTGTCGTGCCCGAAGGCCCTGATGAGGCCGATATGTGGATCGCCGAGCGCGCAAGCCCCGGCGATATCTGCATCACCGGCGATCTGCCACTTGCGGCAAAATGCATCGAGGCCGGGGCGGCTGTACTGACCCACGCGGGCGAGGAACTGACGGCAGCCAATATCGGCAACCGGCTGGCGACACGGGACCTGATGGCGGACCTGCGGGCCTCAGACCCTTTTCTGCAGGGCGGCGGAAAACCGTTTGGCAAAGCAGAACGGTCGCGGTTTCTCGATCAGCTTGAAACCGTGATGCGGCGGGTCGCAACGGCGCGATAAGACCGGCGTGTTGCTTGCCTCAGGCGTTGTCGAAACGCACATCCTGACCGGACGGGCGGGTCACCGTCACCTCAAGCCAAGACAGGGCGTCCGTCCTCTTTGCCTGATACAGATCGGCGGCGCCGAGTTTGCCAAGGTCTGCATGCACGGCGTCCCGCCCGTGGATGGTAAAGCCGGACAGGCGCAGACCGTTTTCGGGCAGTGACTTTTGCGGCTGGGTCACATCCTCGGGCCATTCGATAAGGGTCGGATAGACCCCGCGATGGTTCATATGGCCTGTGGTGGGCACCGTCAGTGTCCAGCGCAGATCGCCCCGCGTTACCTGCAAGGCAGGGCCGGGGTCCAGTGGGCTGGCGGCCATGGCGGCCTGCAGATCAGTGGTCTGCGCCACCCATGTCACCGGGCGGGGGTGATCGGCGAAACCGGCCTGCACCTCCGGGTTATCAAGACCATACCAGCGGGGACGCCCCGGATCGGCGGCCTGCGGGTCAATCGCGATCACCTCCAGATAGATGTCGCCAAGCCGCCACAGACTGTTATGCGTGCCCATCAATGGATGCACCCCGCCGCCACCGGGTGCGACGCCCAGTTGATCGGTCATCCATTCGGTTCCGGCGGCCAGATCTGATGTGCCAAAGACGAGGTGGTCAATGCTCAGCATGATGCGAATCCCTGTTGCCTCTGAGCTTGTCTTACGGCACGATCCGCGCGCGGGGCAAGCGATCCCCCGGACCTCGGCATTCGCCCAAGCATCGCGTGACCTGATATGAGAAACTTAGGAGCGCTAAAGCGTTTCGGGATAAACCTGAGACAAAAGATTATCCTGAAACGCAGTGATAAGCCTATATGGTGTACGCGTTTCGATTTTATGTGATGTCTCAAGGTAAACTCGAAACGCTTTATGTTATGCCTGACTACTCCCTCCCCTCAATTCTGGCCGAAGATGCCCTGACCGGTGCATTCCATTTGGTGGATGTCCGCAAGGCCCCGGCGCGCAGGGCGTCGGCCAAGGCGATTGTCGATACTGCCTGGATTGACCCATATACGCTGGGGTTTGATCACCCTATCCACGCGCATCCAGGCCCGGTTGCTTATTTCTGTGTTCATGGGCATGAGGTCAGCAATTTTGCCGCCGCGCTTGCCCGGGTCGCCGGACAGGATGCGGTTTTTGTGCGCGGCGGATTTGACGCGCTGATCTTGGCGGGCGCCAGAACGGAGGATATCGCATGAAGCCGGGTCTTTGGGATGCCGTTCCGGTCTATATCAAGATCGGCCTTTTGTCCTTTGGCGGGCCGGCCGGTCAGATTGGTTTGATGAATGACGAGATCGTGCAACGTCGCGGCTGGGTTCAGGGGGAGGCGTTTCAGCGGGGCCTGAACGTCGCCATGCTGCTGCCGGGCCCCGAGGCGCAGCAATTGGCGACCTGGCTGGGCTGGCGGCTGCACGGGGTGATCGGCGGGCTGGCGGCGGGGCTGGCCTTTGTTCTGCCGGGGGCGGCGCTGATGATCCTGCTGGCGTGGATCGCGGCGGCTTATGGACAGGTTCCGCTGATCGGTGCGGTTTTTTATGGCGTGCAACCGGCGGTGCTGGTGATCGTGGCGATTGCGCTGTTTCGCATTGCGCAGCGCGCGCTGAAACTGCCGGTGCATTGGGCGCTGGCGCTAGCCGCATTCTTGGGCATCTGGGCGCTGGGTCTGCCGTTTCCACTGATCGTGGCGCTGGCGGCGATTGCCGGGGTATTTCTGCCGGGTGATGAAGCAGGAGAGGTCACACAGGATGCGCCGACAGTCAGCCGGTCCTATCTGATCGGGGTGTTCGCGGTCTCTATCCTGCTGATCGCGGGCGTCTGGCTGATCACACGCGCCAGTCTTGGCCCTGATCCTTATGATGGGGTGGCCGAGCTGTTCACCTCCGCTGCCTTTGTGTCTTTTGGCGGCGCGTATGCCCTGCTGCCTTACGTCGCTGATCGCGCGGTTGAGACCTATCAGTGGCTAAGCGCTGAACAGATGCTGAACGGTCTGGCGATTGCCGAGGCGACACCCGGTCCGCTGATCCTTGTGAATGTCTATGCCGGGTTTTTCGCGGGTTGGCCGGGGGGCGGCGTGCTGACCGCCTGTCTGGCCTGTTTCTACACTTTTGCACCCAGCTTTATGCTGATCCTTGCTGCCGCCCCTTATGTGGAGGTGATGCAGCGCCTTGCCTGGGTGCGGCGCGCCTTGGCTGGGGTGTCGGCTGCGGTCGTGGGTGTGATCGCCAATCTGGCGGTCTATCTGGGCGAGGCAGCGCTGTTCCCCGATGGGTTTGCCGCGCCGGAATGGCCAAAGCTGGCTTTGCTGGCGGTGTTCGCCGGGTTGGTTGTCTGGCGGCAACTGCCGATGCTGGTTCTGGTGGCTTTGGGAGCGATCAGCGGTGTGCTGCTGCTGGGGCTTGGTGTGATCTAAGGCGCACCCGGGTCAGGCAGGGCGAATGGGACCGCGCAGTATGCGCTCTCCGTCTTCGATCCGGTCGGTCGGCTCAAGCCCGAATTTCTGATAGAAGGGCAAGGCACTTCCCTCGCGCTCAACGACGCTAAGCGTCATCACCGTGCGGCCCCATGTCCGTGCCATGTCAAAGGCCAGGTCCATCGCGGCTTTCCCGTACCCTTTGCCTTGATGATCCGCGCTGATCATCAAGCGCCAGATATAGGCGGCGTTTTCGGGATCATCCGAGGACTGTTGGCTGTCCACTTTTTCAAGATCAATCATCGCCAGCAAGCCAACGGGGGTCTCGCCATCGGCCAGACCTCAAACAAATCCGCCGGGTTCATAGGCGCATTGCGCAACCGTAATCGGATTGGGCGCGACCAGATCTTTCTGATCTGCGCGCACATGCATGGTGAGATGGGGCGTCAGGTTTGCCGCGTTCAGCTCTACCAGACGCAGCACGCCCATCACCGGTGCCGGTTTCGGGCCGCCAGCAGTTTCAGCCGCAGGGCGTTGATCTTGATAAAGCCCGCCGCGTCTGCCTGATCATAGGCCCCTGCGTCATCTTCGAAGGTCACATGCGCCTCGGAATAGAGGCTTTCGTCGGACCAGCGGCCAACAACATCGGCGCGGCCTTTGTAAAGCTTGATCCGAACGGTGCCGGACACATGTTCCTGGCTTTTGTCGATGGCGGCTTGCAGCATCTCCCGCTCGGGGCTGAACCAGAAGCCGTTATAAATCAGTTCGGCATAGCGGGGCATCAGCTCATCCTTCAGATGCGCGGCCCCCCGGTCCAGCGTGATGCTTTCGATCCCGCGATGCGCGGCCAGCAGAACTGTCCCGCCTGGTGTTTCGTAAATGCCGCGGGACTTCATGCCGACAAAACGGCCCTCGACCAGATCAAGGATACCAACGCCATGCTTGGAGCCGTATTCGTTGAGGCGGGTCAGCAGGGTCGCGGGCGAGAGGGCCTCCCCATTGATGGCAACCGCATCCCCCTTTTCGAAGCTGACTTCGATATACTCTGGCTGATCCGGCGCGTCTTCGGGCAAGGTGGTGCGCTGCACGACATAGTCAGGCGCTTCCTTGGCCGGGTCCTCCAACACCTTACCTTCTGAGGAGGTATGCAAGAGGTTCGCATCGACGCTGAACGGCGCTTCGCCGCGTTTGTCCTTGGCGATGGGGATCTGGTGCGCCTCGGCGAATTCCAGCAGGCGGGTGCGGCTGGTCAGGTCCCATTCGCGCCAGGGGGCAATCACCTTGATATCAGGGTTCAGGGCATAGGCGGACAGTTCGAACCGCACCTGATCATTGCCCTTGCCGGTCGCCCCATGGGCAACTGCATCAGCGCCGGTTTCGGCGGCAATTTCGACCAGCCGCTTGGAAATCAGCGGGCGCGCGATGGAGGTCCCCAGCAGGTATAGCCCCTCGTACACGGCATTGGCGTGGAACATGGGGAAAACGAAATCGCGGACGAATTCTTCGCGCACATCCTCAATGTAGATGTTTTCCGGCTTGATCCCCAGAAGCTCCGCCTTTTGACGTGCGGGCTCCAGTTCTTCGCCCTGGCCAAGATCGGCGGTGAAGGTGACAACCTCGCAATCATACTCGGTCTTCAGCCATTTCAGGATGATGGAGGTATCAAGGCCACCGGAATAGGCCAGGACCACCTTTTTGGGAGCCGAAATCTCAGACATCTTTTACCCCTTCGCCAGCGTGTCACGGCGGGGTAGTCGGTTTTTGGGATAGCTGCAAGACGGATTGCGTGGATAGAAAAGACCCGGCGAAGGTCCCAAGACCCGCGCCGGATCGAAATATTTAGCGCACAAGGTGTTGTCGACGGATAATTCCCCCCTGCACCCCACAGTCATAAAGATCGGCGAAACGCACCGCTACAATTACGCTGACGCCCGTGTTTTGGACCTTTTGTCGGCCCAGCGGACCAATCTGTCCGACGCCAGTAAGAGAAATTTACGGGATCGCAGACGGGCTGAATGTAAGAATTATCACAGTTCCCCGGGTCAGATCGCGGGGCAGGGGCGGTTTCTGTCGGCTATGCGACCATGTGACGATGTTTCCGGGGTCTTTTCATTGCCCCGGTTCTGACATTTGATGGCGGTAGGAGGGTCCGGGATGAGAGAATTCAGTTTTAACACCACGCCGGGGATCAGATTCGGGGTTGGACTTGCCAGGGATCTGAGCGGGGAATGTGCAGCACGGCTGGGCCCGCGCATCCTGTTCATTACTGACCCGGGCCTGCGAAAGCTGGGCCTGGCGGACGCGGCTATGGCTTCTTTGCAAGGGCTTGCAGAGGTGACGGTCTTCGATGGTGTTGAGGCTGATCCGTCGAGGATCACTTTGGAGGCGGCGATAGACGCTGGGCGCGCAGTCTCGGTCACCGGGGTTATCGGGTTTGGTGGCGGCTCTCCTATGGACGTGGCGAAACTGGCAGCGCTGGTGCTGGGGTCGAACGAGGACCTCGATGGGGCCTGGGGCGTCGGTATGGCCTCTGGTCCACGGCTTCCGCTGGTGCTGGTGCCGACAACGGCGGGTACGGGGTCGGAGGTGACGCCGGTTTCAATCATTACGGTTGAGGATGATGAGAAGCGCGGCGTTGTGTCCCCGGTGATCCTGCCCGATCTGGCGATCCTTGATCCGGACCTGACACTTGGCCTGCCGCCGGAGGTCACGGCTGCGACCGGCGTGGATGCGATGGTGCATGCGATTGAGGCCTATACCTCCCGGTCGGCCAATCTGAACCCGATCTCGCAGATGCTGGCGGTGGAGGCGCTGCGGCTGCTGGGGGCGAATATTGAGCGCGCGGTTTCGGATGGCCATGATGTGGAGGCGCGTGGTGCGATGCTGATGGGGTCCATGCTGGCGGGACAAGCCTTTGCCAATGCGCCTGTGGCCGCCGTGCATGCGCTGGCCTATCCGCTGGGCGGGCGGTTCCATATCCCGCATGGGCTGTCCAATGCGCTGGTGCTGGCTGAGGTTATGCGATTCAATGCGCCAGAGGCGATGACGGACTACGCAAACTTGGCCCCGCATGTCTTTCCCAACCTGCCGCAAGGCGGGGCGCAGGATACCTGCATGGCATTTATTGAGGAACTGAGCGCGCTAACCGCGCGTCTGGGCTTGCCGCCGCGTTTGCGCGATGTTGGCATTGAGGAAACCGCCTTGGCCGGTATGGCGGCGGATGCAATGAAGCAGACGCGGCTTTTGGTGAACAATCCGCGCGACGTGACGGAAGCGGACGCATTGGCGATCTATCGGGCTGCTTGGTGAGGGCGATGCTGAATACAATTGTGACAGGTGAGACAAGCGACGCGGTGCCGTTGCTGATTGCGCATGGCTTGTTCGGGTCCGCCCGAAACTGGGGTGTGGTGGCCAAGCGGCTGGCGGCAGAGCGCCAAGTGATTGCTGTGGATGTGCGCAATCACGGAGCCTCTCCGCATTTTGACACGCATAGTTATTCAGAGATGGCCGATGATCTGGCGGCCGTGATCGACGGGATTGGGCGTCCGGTTGCTGTGATGGGGCATTCCATGGGCGGCAAGGCGGCGATGGTGCTGGCGCTGACCCGGCCCGAATTGGTGGCACGCCTGATCGTGGTCGACATTGCGCCCGTCACCTATCAGCACACGCAGATGCCGGTGGTTGATGCGATGCGCTCGGTTGACCTTAGCTGTGTCGGGCGGCGGGCGGATGCAGATGTGCAGCTTGCCGAACATCTGGATAATCCAGCCCTACGGGCGTTCCTGTTGCAGAGTCTGGATGTGTCCGGAGATAGGCCGCAATGGCGTCTGAACCTTGAGGTTTTGGCCGCTGAGATGGCAAAGATCATCGGCTTTCCGGAGGTTTCAGGGCAGTATGATGGGGCTGTGGATTTCGTGCTGGGCGCATGCTCGGACTATGTGACGGGGGAAGGCTGGGCGGTGTCGACGGATTTGTTCCCTGGGGCGCAGCGCCATGTGATTGAGGGGGCCGGGCATTGGGTGCATGCCGAGGCCCCGAGGCCATTCGTCGATCTGGTGGCGCGCCTTTTACAAAAATGAGCGCGCGTGACCGCGCGCAAGATTTTGTCTCGGCTTTCGTGCCTTGCAGGCACGACGCCTCGGGCTGGTGCCCGGGCCTTTCAGAGGCGCTCTATCGCTAGGGCGATGCCTTGCCCACCGCCGATGCACATGGTGATCAGGGCGCGTTTGCCGTTGATACGCTCAAGCTCATAGAGCGCTTTAACGGTGATTATGGCACCTGTGGCCCCGACCGGGTGGCCAAGGGCGATAGCGCCACCGTTGGGATTGACCTTGGCCGGGTCGAGGCCAAGTCCAGCGGTGACCGCGCAGGCCTGTGCCGCAAAGGCTTCGTTTGATTCGATTGTGTCGAAATCGTCAGGGCCGAGGCCGGTGCGTTCAAACAGGGTGGTCACGGCGGGTATTGGGCCGATGCCCATCACCTCGGGCCGGACCCCGGCATGGGCATAGCCCAGGATTCGGGCCTTGGGTTTGAGGCCTGCTTTCTCGACGGCCTCGGCGCGGGCCAGGATCAGTGCTGCCGCGCCATCATTGATGCCTGATGCGTTACCAGCGGTGACGGTGCCGTCCTTCTTGAACACGGCGCGCAGACCGGCCAGTGCTTCGGCGGATGTGGCCTTTGGGTGTTCATCGGTGTCGAAGGATACGGTCTCGCGGCCTTTTCTGACCTCGACCGGGACGATCTGCGAGGCAAATCGACCTTCGGCGATGGCGGTGGCCGCGCGGGTCTGGCTTTGCAGGGCGAAGGTATCTTGCGTTTCACGGCTGATGCCATGTTCAGCGGCAACATTTTCCGCTGTCACGCCCATATGGCCCGTGCCGAAGGGACAGTTGAGCGCCCCCAGCATCATATCCAGCGACGCGACATCGCCCATCTTCTGCCCCCAGCGGGTCTGGGGCAGGATATAGGGTGACCGCGACATGGCCTCGGCCCCGCCTGCCAGTGCGAAATCAGCATCGCCCAGCATCAGGGACTGTGTGGCAGACACGATGGCCTGCGCACCGGATCCGCAAAGCCGGTTAACATTCATCGCCGGGGTGCTGTCGGGGATACCTGCGTCAATCGCGGCAATGCGCGACAAATACATATCGCGGGGTTCCGTGTTGATCACATGGCCAACGACAACATGGCCGATCTGATCCGGGCTGACGCCAGCGCGGTCCATCGCGGCAGCGCTGATTTTTGCCGCCAGTTCAGCGGGCGGGGTTACCGCCAAAGCGCCACCGAAGGTGCCAATAGCGCTGCGCGCGCCGTCCAGGATTACGATATCGTTTTGTGTCATGATTGGCCTCCGGGTTTTGTACCGCGACTGTGAGGGCTGGCAGCGGCGCTGGCAAGTCTGAACCAAGCGAAAGGACGCGTGGTCATTTGGTCCCATTTGGTAATGCGGATCGGAGTTGCTTCGTACTATCGCCTTTCGGGAATAGGCTACAAAATCTATAAGTCTTTTACGCCGTTTTAATCCTTTGTTAATCCCTTCCATAAAGATTGAGTAAAAGGCGGCGTGTTGGATGGGCTGTCTTTGGATGTGGAGGGGAGCACTGTGCACATTCTCGTTGTACAGGATAATCGTGATCTTGGCGCGATCTGGTGCCGTTTTCTGAACCGCCATGGGGTCAGTGCGAATCTGGCGACCAGTGAAGCAGAAGCGACTGAGGCGTTGGAAGCGCAATCGTTTGACGCGCTGGTTCTGGAACCTGTGCTGGATGGCGGCGGCGGCTTGTGTGTTGCCGATATTGCTGCCTATCGTCAGCCTGATCTGCCGATCATTGCGGTGACAAAGTCGGAGTTTTTCTCGGACGGGTCGATCTTTTCGATTATTCCGAATGCGCGGGGGTTTCTAAGGACACCTGTGCGACCGGAAGACTTGTTCGCGTATCTGGAACACTGCACAACACGCAAACCCGAGGCGGGGCAGATCCGGGCCTGACAGACGGTGCCGGGCGGAGGTCCGCGCATTTTTTCGCCGGAACGCCGGCGAAATCGCCGTTCGCTAACTTTCCCGTAATCCGTTTGTTGTTTTGCAACATTTCTGCGCTACAGTGCTTGAAATAGGGCAGTGCCGGGGGGCATCATGGCGACGCAACGGTTAGTAGCAGGACAGTAGCGATGGATGTGCATTTTCCTGAAGGGATGAATTTCAAGCCCAATCGCTCCAATCGTAAACGCAAGCACAGGCTGCATCTTCAGGATGGCGATCTGACCATCCGCATCAATGAGATGTGGGATGGCGGGTTTACCATTCCGCTAGACGCTGAGTTGCCGCAACATGGGTTTGTCGATCTGTTTGACGGTCCGCGTCATCTGGCACATGCCCTGATCATGCAAACCGGCACGGACGCCGAAGAGCGCCATTTCGAATTCAAGATCGTCCGGGATGCGACACTCGGCGCACCGCGTGATTTTTCCGAAGATGGGCAAGCGCCGGTCGCGGCCATTGGCTTTCTTGGGCGATTGCCGAACACGGCGTGAAGAGCAAGCGCATTCGTTGTAATACAGCTTTAAGCCATGACAACGGGGCGGAATGAGGTTTTGACGAAGGTAGCGATGTCTGAGTCGTCATTAGAAACTGACTCATCTAACGCTGCCAGAAACCGGAAGTCTCAACGCGTTTGGTGATGATTGGTGTCTCAGGTGTTTTGCGAGGCGTCAAAGCCTGCTTCGCCTTGAGGTGGCCATGCGGCAGTCCTGCAATCGGGCATCTTGAGGCTTTTCCAGATTTCGAAGGCCGTCTCAGTCTCGGACGCGAGGAACAACGACATTATGGTGCCGTGCGTCACGACCAGTTCATCGCCCTTGCCCTCAGACATCAGGTCGGATGCCGCACCCCGAAACCGCCGCAACGCGTCGGTCGCAGTTTCGCTGCCGAAGACGAGCCTGTCGGGGTCTGCGAAGAACTGCGTTAGCTTTGTCTCGAACTGCGTGTCGCTTTGGATGAAGAGTTCGTTCTCGCGATGATGCTCTTCAAAGCCGTCTCTGATATCCAAGGCGCAGTCGAAATGCTCAGCCAGAATTCTTGCGGTTCCCACAGCCTTGCTTAGGGGGCTTGAGACAATTCGCTTTGGCGGCGCTACCAACACTGTGGTGGCAAGCGTGCGAACAGTTTGTTCGGCACCCGGGGCCAGCAACCAGTCAGCAGATTCGATGTCTGGATCGATACGCACCGCAGCATGTCTGAAAAGGTGCAAGTTGGCCATCTTGGTTCCGGGTGGGGTAGCTTTTGGGTTGTTCGGGTAGATATGCGACTTGGTGCGATGCAGAGTCTGGTCTGTTTTGACCGACATTAACCTAACGATGCCGGTCGCGGCCAGTTCAGACAGCTTGCAGCGCAAAGGCCTTGTTCTTGTCCTCTTGTCGGCTTAGTGCCAATGCCGTGATCGAATTCTTGATTTTCTGCTCCATTGCCAGGGCGGAGTGGTTTCCCTGAACCCAGTCAAGTGCTTGTTGCTGAAGCCCCTGATAGCGTTCTGCGTCTTTGGCGATAGCACTGGCCTGATGGGCAATCTCGTCTACGGTTTCGGCCTGAATGAACTCAGTGCCGGGTGTTGCCTCCAACCCTTCGGCGCCGATGGCTGTGGTGATGACCGGCAGGCCGTAGGCCATCGCCTCTAGTATTTTCAGCGGCGTGCCGCCGCCGATGCGCAGCGGGATCAGCACGATATCTGCAGCTTCGTAGAGTGCTGCGACACAGGGCGGGGTGTCCAGAAGTGTGATGCCGTCCTGTCCTTGGGCCGCTTCCAGAACGGTCCGATGTGGCATCCGCCCGGCAATTGTCAGGTGGGCCTGTGGCAAGCTTTGGCGGATCTGCGGGAAAATCTTCTGAATAAGTTCCAGTGCCGCAAGGATGTTGGGTTTGTAACCCAGATGGCCAAGAAACAGATAATGTGGTGTGGTCATGGGGCCGGATTTGGCAAGCGGTTCGACCTGCGGCGCGGGATTGGGCACGATGTCGACCTGCGCAGCGTTCGGCGCGATGACCTTTAACCGCTGCCGGTCCTTGTCCGAGCAGACCCACACGGCCTGAGCATGTTCGGCTAGTCGCTGCTCTTCCTGCCGGGAGCGCCGCAGCCGCCGCACATATCGCAGCGGTGCAGTTGCTTGCTTAAGCTTCCCACCCTTTATTTGATGAATCTTCTGGCAGAGGTCACTTTCGACATTATGCATATCCAGAACAACAGCCAGACTGGCGTCAATCAGCGCATGTGCTGCGTCGGCAAGGAACATGCCCTCGACAACAACCAGATCGGGATTGTGCTTCGTGATCTCTGCAAGCAGACCCTCAACCGCTCCGTCCGGCATGACCCCTGTTACAACTGTGTTCTTGCGGAATTCGGGCTCCCACTTGGGATCGTCGATATGATGGTCGATATAATGCTCTGTCGTTGAACCTAATGTTCCCAAAGCGCGACATATCGCCGAGTTTCTAAGATGTGCCCCTGTCAAGACTGGCCCAGGCCGGTCAAAAAGAACCTGACAAATCCTCATCATGGTATCCTATGATTCCCGGAACTATCCATCAGACTTGGCGTGACCACGATCTTCCTGTCCCCGCAGAGTTTCCCGAAAGCTGGCAACACCACAACCCTGGCTGGAACTATCGGTTCTGGACAGACGCGGATCTTGCTACATTCGTCGCGACTGAATTTCCCAAGCTTGAGGGGTTGTATACCTCCTTCGCCACGGGGGTCCAACGCGCTGATCTGGCGCGGTATCTTTTACTGGCGGGGTTTATGCGGATATCGACACCAAATGCTTGGGTGATTTGGATGCGATCAAGGGCGAAGATCGGGTCGTTTTGTGCGAAGAGCCGGTAGAACACTTCTATTTTGCAACAAAACTGGGGTTGGAGCGGCTGGTCTTTAACGGTGTGATGGCCAGCCCCGCCGGGCATCCATTCTGGGCTCATGTGCTGGCAACGATCCGCCGATCTGTGCCAGGCAATGACGATGTGATCGAAACAACTGGTCCGCTGATGTTGAGCGGCAGCATCGCCACCTATGCGCATCCCGATCAACTGGCGATCAGTTCCTGTCATTTGTTTACGCTGCGAACCAAAACAGGGCAGGATAGCCAGGCAAAGCCGCACGGCCCACATTGTGGCCTGCGGATATGCGACCATGTCTGGCATGGCAGCTGGCTGGATGAAGAAAGAACTGTAACCCTGCCGCAAAAGCTGAAACACATGTTCTATAAATCGCGCTACTACGCGACGCGCGGTTCGATCCTAAGCTTTGCGGATTTTGAAAAGCGCGTGGATCAGACCCTTTTGGCAAGCGGTAAAAAATGGCCAGAGGAAGATTTGCCGCAAATTGCCGTCTTCATGCCTGTCCGTGATGCGGAACCATTTTTGGACCGCGCGATGGAGCTGCTTTTGGCACTGGATTATCCAAAGGACCGGCTGCGCCTTGTCTTTTGTGAGGGCGACAGTGTGGATGGAACGCGGCAAGCGATTGCGGATATTCAGGAGCGTTTTACCACCACATTTGCGGGGATCGAACTGCTGACTTTTACATCCGGCTATTCGCTGGATCGCGCGACTCGCTTGACCTGCCCCCCGAAACTTCCCTCGTTCTGATGTAGAGTTTGCTCAACCTTTTGAAGGAGCAAACGAATGCGAAAGAGCCGTTTCACGGAAGTCCAAATCATTGGGATGATCAA
>NZ_JBTLNE010000026.1:0-53138 GCF_054457435.1 Halovulum sp. GXIMD14793
TTTATCCCGAAACGCTTTAATCACGGTCAGGTTCGAAACCCGCACATTCCCGCGCTGAACCGGTAAGTAGGGGCAGATCAGCGCGTAGTGGCTTTCTGTTATCTCATTCATAACATATAGTTAGAACATTTCAGCGATAGACAATAGTGTTAACAGGCCCTAGGTATTTGGTTCATTTATCGCACCTGTGACCAACACTGGTTAATCCAGTAGCCGATCTACAGATCGGCACGATCCCCCACTTTTCGTAAACAAATGATATTTTGCGCCTGCCCTGCACCGGAACCAAAGTTGACCGGTGGCATTGTCTGCCTTGTAATCGTAGCATAGACAGCCCAAACCCGCCGACCCGAGAGCTTAAGTGTTTCTTCGCGCCCTTGCCGTTCTGATTGCCCTGATCGCTGTCTCCGTAGCGCTGTCCTATGCCTTCGGGGCCGAGGTGCTGGCTGCGCTTGGGCTGATCCTGACGCAGCTAAAGGTTGTGATTGCCAAGACTGGGGCCGTCACCTTCAAAAGCATCATTGTATGGCTGAAGGCGCAGGGGGTGAATTTTGCGCAGGTGGAGCTGGTCAAGCGCTGGTTCCTGAAATCCATTCTGCCGCTGATCGTCGGCGCAACAATGCAGCGGCGCATATCAGAATTTCTGCAGCGCTTTCTGGACGGGTTTCGGCGACGCAAAGAGGCTATGATGACGGCCTATAAAAGCTGGCCGAAATCCGTGCAGATCGTCTCGGCCCTTGCTGTGCTGGTCGCAATGTTGGTACTGACCATGACCACAATGAGCGTCTGGTTGATCATCGTCTCTGTTCAATTGCCAATCTGGATCCTTGCCGCATCGGGTTCGCTCTGGACGATGCTGTGGAAGACGGCCCAAAAGCTGCTGTTCCGGGCCTTTGCCTTCATGCAGCTCTATAAGATTTGGGATCTGATCAAACGCCGTCTGCCCGAAAGCTATCTGCGGCGTAAGCGACGCTTTGATTACAAGGTGGCGAAAGCCGTCGTCAAGCAACGGCGGCTGACAGTGGCGCAGTTGCACGCCCAGAAAAACAGTTTCAGTATGCGGTGGTCGCTGCTGAAGGAATACTTCCGTCATCGCCGCCCGGAACCGACGGCGGATGAAATTGACGAAATGGTGGATGAGGACGGTCGATAGTTTCCTCCAAACGCCCGTCAGTCCCATATAGGCAAAATCAGTCGTCGTATTCCACGATCACGATGGACCGGTCTGATGCGTCTTTCGCAATCCCGACAACGGCCTGATACTTGGGCGAGTTGTAACACGCCAGAGCCGCCTCAAAGCTGGGAAAGCGGGCCACAACATTGCGCGGGTGATCCTTGCCTTCCATCTGCTGATAGCGACCACCACGGGCAATAAACTCACCGCCATGGGCTGGAATGGCGGTGGAGGCGACTTTGACGTAGTCGCCGTATTTTTCCTCGTCGGTCACATCGACATGGGCAATCCAGAATGCGGGCATGATCTGTCCTTTCAGACCCCGTCAACGATGACGAGGTCGCGGGTGGAGTTGTTAAGGGCAATCGGCAGAATGGCCTGATATTCATCGGAATTGTACCAAGCCTCAGCCGCCGTGCGATCCTTGAACTCAACCACGACATAGCGGTCCGGTCCAGAGCCTTCGATCTGCGTCATCGGGCCACCCTTCACAAGGAATGTGCCGCCGAATTTTTCGGCAAGCGCGACCGTCTGGCTGGCATATATCGCGTATTCGTCCGGGTCGGTTACCGCGATCCGGGCAATCATGTAAGCGGCCATCTATCCCTCCACCACCCGTTTCGCTGCGGCTACGGCCTGTTCGGCTTTTGACGCATCAGCCCCGCCGCCCTGCGCCATATCAGGACGGCCACCGCCGCCCTTTCCGCCCATGGCCTCGGCTGCAGCGCGCACCAGATCAACGGCCGAGAACCGGTCCGTCAGATCATCAGTCACCCCAGCGGCAACCGCCGCCTTGCCGTCAGCATCGGCGATCAGCACAACGATGCCAGAGCCGATATTGGTCTTGTGCTCGTCAATCAGCCCGCGGAGGTCCTTGCCGGACACGCCTTTCAAAACCTGACCAAGGAAGGTCACGCCGCCGATATCCTCCGTCCCCGGCCCTTCACTGGCCCCGCCGGACATCGCCAGTTGGCGGCGCAGGTCAGCAACCTCGGCCTGCAGCGATTTGCGCTCGTCCATCAGCGCCTTGATGCGGTCTGGCAGTTCCTCGGCCTTGGCTTTCAGCAGGCCCGAGGCTGCGGTCACCGCATCCGCCTGCCCCTCAACAAAGGCCAGCGCGCCCGATCCGGTCAGTGCCTCGATCCGGCGCACCCCGGCAGAGGACGCGCTTTCCGAGACCAGTTTACAAAGGCCAATATCGCCGGTCCGCTTCACATGGGTGCCACCGCAGAGTTCCATTGAATAGGTATCGCCGTTGACGCCAATACCCGAACCACTGGCCGTGCCCATCGACACCACCCGAACCTCATCGCCGTATTTCTCGCCAAACAGGGCGCGGGCACCGATCTTCTGCGCCTCATCCGGGGTCATGATGCGGGTATCAACTGGCGTGTTCTGACGGATATAGGCGTTTACCTCGGCTTCAACCGCAGCGAGTTCCGCAGGGATCATCGGCTTTGTATGGGAAAAATCAAAGCGCAGACGGTCCGGCGCGTTCAGCGAGCCGCGCTGCGCGACATGATCGCCAAGCGCACGGCGCAAGGCCTCGTGCAACAGATGTGTGGCCGAGTGATTGGTACGGATCGCGGTGCGACGAGCGGGGTCCACATCCAGCCGGGCGGCATCGCCTGACGCAACATGGCCCTCAGTGACACGCGCATAATGTACGAACAGCCCGGCCTTTTTGCGGCAATCGGTGATCTCGGCCTTGCCGGTATCGCTGATCAACAGGCCGGTATCACCGACCTGCCCGCCGCTTTCGGCATAAAACGGGGTCTGGTTCAGGATCACCTCGACCACATCACCATCTTTGGCCTGATCCTGCACAGCACCGTCGCGGACAATCGCTACGATCTGGCCTTCGGCGGTTTCAGTATCATAGCCCAGAAACTCGGTCGTCCCCTGCTCCTGCGCGATATCAAACCACAGACTTTCATCCGCCGTCTCGCCCGAGCCAGCCCAGGCCGCCCGCGCCTTAGCCTTCTGTTCAGCCATCGCCGCGTCGAACCCGGCCACATCCACGCCGCGTCCCTGTTCGCGCAGCGCGTCCTGCGTCAGGTCGAGCGGGAAGCCGTATGTGTCATACAAGCGGAAGGCCACATTGCCTGGCAGGTCGCTGCCATCGGAAAGCTTCTCAACCTCATCCGACAGCAGCCGCAGCCCGCGATCCAGTGTTGATTGAAAGCGTTTCTCTTCCGCCAGCAGGGTTTCCTCGATCAGGGCCTGCCCGCACGACAGCTCCGGATAAGCCTGCCCCATCTGGCGCACCAGCGTCGGCACCAGCTTGTACATCGTGGGATCCCCTGCCCCCAGCAGATGTGCGTGACGCATCGCCCGGCGCATGATCCGGCGCAGCACATAACCCCGCCCTTCGTTCGAGGGCAGCACTCCTTCGGCAATCAGGAACGAGGTCGAGCGTAGATGATCTGCGATCACCCGGTGATGCACGTTCTGAGGTCCAAACGGGTCCACGCCGGTAGCTGTGGCAGACGCCTCAATCAGCTCTCGCATCACATCGGTGGCATAGCTGTCATGGGTGCCCATCAGGGTCGCGCCCATCCGCTCGATCCCCATGCCGGTATCGATGGAGGGTTTGGGCAGGTCCTCTTCCCGCCCATCTTCGAACCGCTCATTCTGCATGAAAACGAGGTTCCAGATTTCAATGAACCGGTCGCCATCCTCTTCCGGGCTGCCTGGCGGGCCACCCCAAACCTCTGGTCCGTGATCATAAAAAATCTCCGAACACGGCCCACAGGGGCCCGTCGGCCCCATCGACCAGAAATTATCGTCGGTGGCGATGCGGATGATATGATCCTCGGCAACGCCGACCTTTTTCCATATCTCGGCGGCCTGATCATCCGTGTGATAGACAGTCACATAAAGCTTGTCCTTCGCCAGGCCGAATTCTTTGGTCACCAGCTCCCAGGCATAGGGAATGGCGTTGTCCTTGAAGTAATCGCCAAAGCTGAAATTCCCCAGCATCTCGAAAAACGTCATATGCCGCGCAGTATAGCCGACATTATCCAGATCGTTATGCTTGCCACCTGCCCGCACACATTTTTGCGCTGTCACCGCACGGGCGTAGTCGCGCTGTTCAAGCCCGGTAAACACGTTCTTGAACTGCACCATGCCCGAATTGGTAAACATCAATGTCGGGTCATTGCGGGGGACAAGCGGCGAGCTGTCGACCACCGCGTGGCCGTTCTTGGCGAAGTAGTCCCGAAAGGTGGAGCGAATGTCGTTGAGGCTGGCCATAAGCGTGCGGTCCGGATGCAAAATTCAGATCAGTTCCGTTTAGCGGTAAGCGCATGGAGTGTCTATTAAGGAGTTTGTTTGAACGCTTCTTGCGCCTGTCACGACCCAAGGATGCAAACGCAGCGAAGGACCGCAAGCGCCCGAACCGAGAAGGAAGAAACATGAAGCGCACCGTCACCATATTTGCAACCATTGTCGGGATCATTCTGGCAGGACCTGCAGCAGCAGACAGATTTCTGACTAAGGAAAAGCTTTCTGCCAACCCCGCCGCCTACCGGATAAGCCTTGGCAATGGAGAGATCGCGCAGGTGAACCGCATTCAACCGCCGCGTGGTGTGGGCAAATCTTGCAAGGTCGATATGAAGTCTCTTGAGAGACTGGCTCGTAAGGAGTTCCGCAAACCGCGCAGCACAACCGCCATCAGCGTTCCAATTCACATGGCCTTGGTTATGCCCGGAAAAGACTCACCATTTTTTGAGCCCACCTGTTACGGCGCAGGTGGTGGCTGTACGATCTGGGTCTTGAAACTTTAGGTCGAAACAAAAACGGCCGCAGCGGGATGCTGCGGCTGTCTTTATCAACTGTCGGTCGTTTTAGTCGTCCAGAACCGCGTCGTCATCGCCGGCCGCCAGATCAAAATCCAGCCCGTGGGCTGCTCTGATCTTATCCTCGATGATCAGCGCTGTGTCGGGGTTATCCTTTAGGAAGGTCTTGGCATTCTCTCGCCCCTGCCCGATCCTTTCATCGCCAAACGAATACCATGACCCTGACTTCTCAACGACACCGGCTTTGACGCCCAGATCGATCAGTTCGCCGGTCTTGGAAATCCCCTCGCCATACATGATGTCGAATTCCACCTGCTTGAACGGCGGGGCGACCTTGTTTTTGACGATCTTGACGCGGGTGGTGTTGCCGACAACCTCATCCCGGTCCTTGATGGAGCCGATGCGCCGGATATCCATCCGGACTGAGGCGTAGAATTTCAGCGCATTACCGCCTGATGTCGTTTCGGGGCTACCGAACATCACGCCGATCTTCATGCGGATCTGGTTGATAAAGATCACCATGCAGTTTGACCGGCTGATCGCGCCGGTCAGCTTACGCATGGCCTGGCTCATCAAACGGGCCTGTGCGCCGACCTGATGGTCGCCCATATCACCTTCAAGTTCGGATTTCGGCGTCAGTGCGGCGACCGAGTCGACAACAACGACCGACACAGCACCGGAACGCACCAGCGTCTCGGTAATCTCCAGCGCCTGTTCCCCCGCATCGGGCTGCGAGATCAGCAGGTCATCCAGATTGACGCCCAGCTTCTTCGCGTAGGTCGGGTCCAGCGCGTGTTCCGCATCAACAAAGGCGCAGATGCCGCCCTTTTTCTGTTCTTCGGCGATCACATGCAGCGCCAGCGTGGTCTTGCCCGAGCTTTCGGGGCCATAGACCTCGATGATACGGCCCTTGGGAAGGCCACCGATCCCCAGCGAGATATCCAGACCGATCGAGCCGGTCGAGGTCGCCTCGATATCCTGCACCGGGTTGTCCTGACCCAGCCGCATGATCGAGCCTTTGCCGAAGCTCCGCTCAATCTGGCTGAGGGCTGATTCCAGCGCCTTTTCTTTGTCCATACCGCGTCTTTCGCTCAAATCCAGAAGGGGGGCTGCCATTGGTGTGCTCCTGTTTATTTCACAACTCGCCTTGGTCGGCAATCATTGCTATGTTCTGCTCTTGTTCTCTTCATAACATGCGATCAAAAACAGAACATTGCAACTAAAATATTAACTGTGCCAGCCTAGAGCAGTTTGCTTTAAAGAAGGGTAAAACCAACGCTAGTATTGGCGAAAAGCGAACAGAAAGGGTGTCACACACCCCATGATCATCAATCTTGAGGCAAAGCTTGCTTATCTGGCGATGACCAAATGCGGCTCTACCGCGTTTGAGAATGCGCTAAAGCACGAGGCGCATATCATCTTTTCCGGGTCCGCCACGGTGTCGCACATGACGGCACGCCGCTATCACGAGGTGATCGTGCCCTATCTCAATACTGTGGGGATCAAGGGAATCGAGACCACGGCGGTGATCCGCTATCCGCTAAGCTGGCTGGAAAGCTGGTGGCGCTATCGCAGTGGCCCGCGCTTTGCCAATAGCGACGGCTATACCGGCGAGGTGAGTTTCGATAAGTTCGTGCATCTGTATCTGGATGGGGAACCGGCATTCTCGGATTTCTGGTCGCAGGCGAAGTTTCTTACTTCGGATGAAGGCGACATGCTGGTCGATCACATGTTTCGATATGAAGAAATCCACCGCCTGCGCGCATTCTGGGAAGCGCGTCTCGGCTACACCCTGTTCGTGGAGCGCTACAACGTCTCCCCCAGCCGCGAGGCCGCGATTGCGCCCTCAACGGTTTGGCGGCTGGAAACGACGCAGCCGCAGGATTTCGAGATTTGGCATGGGGGAACAGCGGGACACGAGGCAACCGGGTAGCTCGTCCTACAACAGCTTCTCGCTTTGGCTGATGGGATAGACCGCAGCACCCATGCTGCACGCGCGTTGTGTTCATAGATTGGCGTGCTGGTCCATATGCTTACGCACCCGGGCCGTCAGGTCTGTCAGGGAGAACGGTTTTGCCAGAAAGCTGGAATTAGGGATCTGAGCATTGCCATCAGCGAACGCATCCTCGGCATAGCCGGACATGAAAATGGTTGAGACATCGGGCCGGGTGACGATGGCCTGACGGACCCAGCTGGGGCCGTTCATACCCGGCATCACCACGTCCGACACGAACAGATCAACATGGGTATCCTTGTCTTCCAGCAAAGCCAGCGCCGCCTCACCGCTATCGGCCTCAAGCACGGAATAGCCGCGCATTTGCAGGGCGCGAACGGCAAAGGACCGGACCGGCGCCTCATCCTCCACCAGCAGAATGGTGCCGCGGCCGGTCAGGTCATGATAACCCTTGTCCTCCTCGACCTTACGCTCTGTTTCTGCGGCGACGACCGTGCCATCCTCGGCCTCATGTACCGGAAGATAGATGGTAAAGGTGGTGCCCGCCCCCACCTCGCTGTCGACAAAGATGAATCCGCCGGTTTGTTTGACAATGCCATAGGCGGTGGACAGGCCCAGGCCGGTGCCCTCCCCGACCCGTTTGGTTGTGTAGAACGGCTCAAAAATCTTGTTGATCTTGTCGCGCGGGATACCGTTGCCCGTGTCCTGAACCTCAATCATCGAGTAACGGCCTGCAGGGATCGTGGCGCGATCACGTTCAAAGTCGTGGTCAAGTTCCAGATTGCGGGTTTGCAGATTAACCTCACCGCCATCGGGCATGGCGTCGCGGGCGTTGACCACTAGATTAACGACAACCTGTTCCAATTGCCGTTCATCGACACGGACCGGCCAGATATCCTCGCGGTTGGTGACGTTGAGGGTGACCTTTTCACCCAACAGCCGGTCCAGAAGATGGGCCAATTCAGCGATTGTGTCGAACAGATGCAGGACATGCGGCTGCAGAGTCTGCTTGCGCGAGAACGCCAGCAACTGGCGCACCAACCCCGCAGCGCGGTTGGCGTTCTGACGGATCTGCGTCAGGTCGGCATGATCCCCATCGCCCGCCTGACGCCGCAACAGCAACAGATCACAATGCCCGGTGATTGCGGTCAGAAGGTTGTTAAAATCATGCGCGATCCCGCCAGCCAACTGCCCGACGGCCTGCATCTTCTGGCTTTGGACGAACTGTGCCTCCAGCGTCTTCAGCTCTGTCGCATCGCTTAACACCGCCAACACCTTCGCATCCCCGTCCGAGACCATCCGGGTCATCGTGACCTGCAGGAACACATCCGATCCGTCACGGGTGCAGCGCGCCACTTCTGACCGGCCCAAAGACCGCCCCGCGGCAGTTTCCCGCAGCCGATCCCTAAGCGGACGGCCCAGACCTTCGACCAGATCGCAGAGATTTGCCCCAACACGCGCATCCGTTCCCAGCAGCGCGCGGGCCGCCGCATTGATATAGTTCAGCGTTCCGTCCTTTTCGAGACGCGCCAGCGAAACCGGCAAATCCTCCAGCAGATGATCGGGCAAAGCATCGCTGATATCGGTATTGCCACACGGCAGCAGCAGTACATGCGTCTGGCCCTGCTGCGCTTCGTATTGGGAAATCCTGTAGGGCTGATTTTTACGCCCGACGATTTTATGCACCCCATTGGGGCGCAGCGGGCCATTTTCGATCACATCGTTCAACGTCAGCGCGGTCGCCGGAACAATCGCGCGGGCGGCGTCGTTCATCGACAGAATGCGTCCGGCCTTATCAACCAGCAGCCGCGCCATTTCCGAGACGATATCGGTCACCGCTGTCGGGGCACTGCGCGGCGGCAATATCTGCCATATCTGCAAATTGCTGGACACATTGCGCGCATCCAGCATCGCGGGTGCCCCACCCCAGATAACATCCGTCTGCGCGTGGTGCTGCTGCCGCGCATCGCGCCCCAATTGGTAAATCACCTCAGCAGAGTTGATCAGCGTGTTGTGAAGACAGGTCTCAAGCGTCACCGCATCGCCGCACATCCGCCAAGCGGTAATATTGCGCCCGATCACAGAGCCGTTGAGGTTGATAAGAAACGCGGGATGTGGCGACTCGTCAAAAAGATCGCGAAACGCGCGGATACGGGCGGTCAGTTGAAGGGCTTGAAAGACCAGCCAGACAAACACTGCAACACCAAAGCCGATCAGCACGGCCCCAAGGCTCCATCCACCGGAAGTTCCCGAAAATGTCAGGCTTAACACTGCAGCAAGACCGCCAATGGACGCCGCCGCAAATCCAACCCAGACGCCCTGTCTCAGGCGCAAGTCACCTTTGGCAAACATGAGACTCCGTATACTCGGTGCAAGCTAGGGCACCCTGCGGTCAAAGGGTTAATATGCCCTGAACCACAACGAATACACGCTTTACGTGATCTATTAAACAGAAAACTCCACAAAGTAGAAGCCATCCCCGGCGTCAGCGATCTGCAATTCCTTCTGACGGCGCATGGTCAGGGTTGGATGGCGGTGCGCAAACGCCTCGGCGACATCTGCATTCTCGCAACGCAGGATGGAGCAGGTCGCATAAACCAGCCGCCCGCCCGGCCGCACATACTGTCGCGCCTGATCAAGAATTTCGCCCTGCAACTGGCACAGCGTGCGCAGGCGTGCCTCGGTCAGGCGCCATTTTGCATCCGGATTGCGACGCCATGCACCTGTGCCGGAACATGGGGCGTCGACCAGCACCAGATCGCAGCTTTGCTTAAGTGCTGCAAGCGCATCGGTCTGCATAAGCTCAATCCGCGCGCTCGCGCGTTTGGTCCGGCTGGGGATATCCTTCATCCGCTGCGGACGGACATCATGAGCCACCAGTCGCCCCCGGCCCTGCATGGTTGCGGCCATGGCCAGTGTCTTGCCGCCACCGCCAGCACAATAATCCAGCACAGTCATGTCAGGCGCCGCACCCGCCAACAGAGCGACATCCTGACTGGCGGCATCCTGCAAATCCACCAGCCCGTCGCGATAAGCGGAACTGCCCGCAACACGGCGTTCATTGGTCGTAACACGCAAAGCCGTTTGCAGCGGCGCGACACATTCCGTCAGAATATCCTCCCGGGCCAGCGCCGCCTGAGCCGCCTGCGGATCGGACTTCAGCAGATTGGCACGCAGATCAACGGTCGCCCGGTTGCGCAAGGCAGCCATGCTGCTTTGCAGATTGTCGCCCAGGGAACGGTGCAGTTCGACATCCAGAAAATCAGGATAATCCAGCGCCACAGCCCGCGAGGCCTGTGAAAGCTCAGGCCGCAGGGTTGTCTGCTCTGCCGAAGACAGCACCGCAGGTCCATGGCCCGATCCATCAAATGCCTCGGCCAGATCATGACCGGTCGCCAGACAATGGCCGATAACCAGCGCGCGCCCGCTTTCGTCCGTCTGCCCGGACAGCCACAAATAAGACCGACGTCGCCGCAATACATCAAAGACAATGTCGCGCACCGCCGCCCGATCCTTTGACCCGGCATAGCGCGCACCCCGGGCCCAGCGGGTCAGCGCTCGCTCAGCCGGGTCGCCAGCAACGATGCTATCCAGCAAGCCAATCGCTGCTGCCAGTCGGGCGGAGGGGGTCACCGATACTGTCCCATGTCACACCATCCCTGTGGTGTCCTTAGATTGTCACGCCGCATACCCATTATCCGATGCGGTAATTCGGGCTTTCGCGGGTGATCTGCACGTCATGCACATGGCTTTCTTTTAGTCCCGCACCCGTGATCTTTACGAAACTGGCCTTCTTGTGCATGTCATCAATTGTAGCTGATCCGGTATATCCCATTGCGGCACGCAGCCCGCCGACCAGCTGGTGCAGCACGGCGGACGCATTGCCCTTATAGGGAACCTGTCCTTCGATCCCTTCCGGAACAAGCTTTTCATTGCTGATCTCTTTCTGGAAATACCGATCAGCTGACCCCCGCGCCATAGCACCAACCGAGCCCATGCCGCGATACGCCTTGAAGCTGCGCCCTTGATACAGGATCACCTCACCCGGGGCCTCATCTGTGCCTGCCAACATCGACCCAACCATGGCCGAGGCCGCGCCCGCCGCAATCGCCTTTGCAAAATCGCCGGAAAACTTGATGCCGCCATCGGCAATGACCGGATATCCGTCCTTTGCGGCCTCTGCCGCGCAATCGGCAATGGCGGTCAGTTGCGGGACACCAACGCCCGCAACAATCCGGGTGGTACAGATGGAGCCGGGGCCGATCCCGACCTTGACCGCATCCGCGCCCGCATCAATCAGCGCGCGCGTTGCCTCGGCTGTTGCGACATTGCCAGCGATCACCTGCACATCATTGGAGGTCGCTTTGATCCGGCGCACCGCCTCGCCCACGGATGCAGAATGACCATGCGCGGTGTCGATAACGATCACATCCACGCCTGCATCAACCAAAGCCTCTGACCGGGCAAAACCTGCATCCCCAACGGTGGAGGCGGCCGCCACGCGCAAACGGCCCAGTTCATCCTTGCAGGCCTGGGGGTTCAGCACCGCCTGTTCGATATCCTTGATCGTCAGCAAACCGGTCAAAGCGCCGTTTTCATCCACCACCAAAAGCTTCTCGATCCGCCGCGCCGCCATGAGAGAGCGTGCCTCGGACAGATCCGCAGGTTCGCGCAGCATCGCAAGATTGTCCGAGGTCATCATGACCCGCACCGGTGTCGCCTCGTCCGTGGCAAAGCGCATATCGCGGTTGGTGACGATACCGACAACACGGCCGTCCTGAACCACTGGAAAGCCGGTGATCTTGTATTGCTCCTGCAATCGTTTGGCATCGGCAAGGGTCTGATCCGGGGTCAGGGTGATCGGATTGTAGACCACACCGCTTTCAAAGCGTTTCACCCGACGCACATGATCGGCCTGTTCCTGCTCGGTCAGGTTTCGGTGCAGCACCCCGATACCGCCGACCTGAGCCATGGCGATGGCCATCTTATCCTCGGTCACCGTATCCATGGCCGAACTGACCAGGGGGATGTTCATGGAAATGCTCTTGGTCAACCATGTGCGTGTATCCGCCGTTGCGGGCAGAACCTCGGACGCAGCGGGCACAAGCAGAACATCGTCGAAAGTCAGCGCCTCACGAATCTCCATTGCATACTCCTTGCCGGACTCGGGTATTGGCGCCTCTCTATTTCATGGCCATGCGCAAAAGGGAAGGGTTAACGCCGTTCTGCGGTTGCCATGAGGGCCGGTTTCTGATCTGCAGAACAAAACGTAGCGGAAAGACGGGATGGGACGCTTTACCACAGGACTATTCTCTGTCTGGCTGGCAGGGTTCATCGCGCTGACCGGGGCGATCCTTTGGATGACCGGCGGGCGGCTGATTTTTCCGTTGGATGATCCCTACATACATCTTGCCACGGCTGAGAATATCCTGCGCGGGACCTATGGCATCAATCTGGGCGAGCCGTCCTCGGCCTCCTCCTCAGTACTGTTTCCGTTTCTTGTCGCACTGACCCAGGCAATCGGGTTGGGCGAGATTGGCCCTATCCTGATCACCGCACCGGCCGCCGGGATCAGCGTTATCGCCCTTGGGCAACTGCTGGAAACGGTTGTGCCGGATAATGCATGGCGCTGGGTGATCGCGATCCTTGCCCTTTTTGTCATCAGCGCCTTCGCCCTTCCGATGACCGGGATCGAGCACAGCCTTCATGTCATGCTCTCAATGCTGGCGATGCTGGGGCTGATCCGAATGACGCAAGGCAGCGCGCCCGGCATGGGGCTGACCCTGATCGTGATCCTGTTGCCGCTGATCCGGTTTGAAGGTATCGGCCTGGCTGGCATGATCATTCTGGTGGAGGTTTTTCTGGGTCACCGCCGTGCAGCCTTGCTGCAGGTTGCGGGGATTGTAGCAGCATTGGTGATCTATGGGCTGACGATGCACGCCATGGGACTGCCGATCCTTCCCTCCTCCGTCATGGTGAAGGTTGCCATGCCGGATGCGGTTGCAGCAAGCGCAGGCTCGGGTCTGGCAGACCGGATCATTCAGGGGCTGGACAGCACCTTGCGCTCAATGCAGGGCACAATGCTGCTGATCCTCGCCTCGATCCTCCCCTTGGCGTGGTCCGCGTTCGGGCGGCGGCGGTCGGATTTGCCGGTTATGGCGACAGCTGTGGCCTGCCTTCTGGGGCATGCAGTGGCGGGCCATATCGGGGCGTTTGCGCGGTATGAGGTCTATGCCCTCGCCATTGGACTGATTGGCCTACTATGGCTTTGTCGTTCGGTGCTTGGCCGTCCGCTTATTGCAATGGTGCTGGCCGTTGGACTGGTTTTTGTCGCCAAACCCTACGCAAAAGCGACTTGGAAAACACCGCCGGGCAGTCAGAACATCTTTGACCAGCATGTACAGATGCATGAGCTTGCCGCGCGCCTTTATGACGGTGACGTCGCTGTGCACGATATCGGTTGGGTCGCCTATCATAATGACAACACCGTGCTTGACCTGTGGGGTTTGGCTTCAGAAGAGGTCCGCAGGATGCGGGCTGACACCTATGTGCTGACGCCGGCGCAATTGTCTGACTTGATCACGCGCCATGATATCGGGCTGGTGATGGTCTATGAGGATGTGTTCCGCACAGTTCCTGATGACTGGACCCGTGTGGCGCGGATGACCAGTTCAGCTGTGACCGCAGGGCGCGCGACGGTTTCCGTGTTTGCGACCAGCCAGAAGTCGCTTCCACCTATTCGTGCAGCGGTGGAGCAGCTAACCCAAACGCTTCCGGCACGGGTCAAGCTGGAATGGAACTGACCTTCACAATCTGGACTGGCTGATATGTCGATGATACAAAAAGCATCCGCCCGGCCGTCGGGGGGAACGACCGGGCGGATTGTGCGCATCCTGGTTGCATAGGATTGGCGCAATGGGAAAACAATTACTCAATACGTAAACTACGAAGGGCCGGGAATTGGGCATCAAGCTCAGGTGTGACCGGCTTTCAGCGCCGTCAGATCAACAGTTTTTGGCAATACGCGCCAAAACACTGCAGCGATCAGAAACTTCCCTTTGAGCGGTTACCGAAAAAGTCTTCAGCGCCCTCCAATTGATTCGTCCTGAGAACAATGGCTCAAGTAAGTTGAACGGACGCGTAACATGTCGTTCATGCTACGTTCACCACGCCCCGCATAGCTTTCGGGCCATGCGTAAAGTCATTCTTTATACATTCGCCCTCGGGCTGCTGACCGCCGGATCAGTTCCGGCGCAGGGACTGCGCGAGCTGAACCATACTGATCTACGCAACGCGGTTCAGGCAGGTCAGCTGATCAAAGTCAGCACAGCAATGGCCTCGGCAAATCGTGTCGTATCCGGCAAAGCGCTTGATGTTCGCGCTTTCGCCGCACGCGGCGTTTATTATCAGGTTCTGATGATGCGTAATGATGGCAAGGTGGTCAGCGTGGTGGTGGATGCACGCACTGGCAACCTTGTTTCGGCCAGTTCAGATGCCGCCAAGGCGGTCCGCGCTGCCGCCACGCAATCGCGCAAATCCGGAGGCCCAAACCACGTTCCCCGCAACAGAAACGGTTCGGGCAAGGGCAATTCCAACAGCAATGGAAATGGCGGCGGTAATGGCAGTGGTAATTCCGGTGGTAACGGGAACGGCGGCGGCAATGCCGGCGGGAACGGCAGTGGGAATGGTAATGGTGGCGATAATTCTGGTGGAAATGGCAATGGCGGCGGAAACGGGGGCGGCAATTCCGGTGGAAATGGCAATGGCGGTGGAAACGGTGGCGGCCGCAAATAGGCTCTGATCAAATCTATTTTTGAACCCGCGGACAATTCTCCTATGCTGACCGCGCGCGGCGCAAAAGGCGATGACTTCATATTCGGGAATTGCAGCACATGAGAGTTCTTCTGGTCGAAGACGAACCAACCCTACAAGATCAGATTTCCAGCGCATTAAAAGCCGAAGGCCGTGCCGTCGACATCGCAGGTGACGGCGAAGAGGCTGAATTTCTAGGGGAAACAGAACCCTATGATGCGATTATCCTGGATCTCGGCCTGCCTAAGATAGATGGGCTGACGGTTCTTAAAACGTGGCGCCAGAAAGGCATGGATGCACCCGTCCTTATCCTGACCGCACGCGGAAGCTGGTCTGATCGGGTCGATGGCCTGGATGCGGGCGCAGATGACTATCTGGCCAAGCCGTTTCATATGGAAGAACTCAGCGCCCGGCTGCGCGCCCTGTTGCGGCGTAAAACCGGGCAAAGCAATCCGGTTTTCACCTCAGACGATTTCAGCTTTGACACCCGCACCGGGCGTGCAACCATCAACGGAACCGCAGTCACCCTGACAGCACAGGAGGTGATGGTGATTTCCTACCTTGTCCACAATGCCGGGCGGATGATCTCGCGCACCGAATTATCAGAACATATCTATGGCTATGATGGCGACCGGGATTCCAACACCATCGCCGTCTTTATCAACCGGCTGCGCAAGAAACTGGGACCAGATGTCATCAAAACGGAACGCGGTCGGGGCTATCGGGTTGATACGCCATGAGCGGTTCATTGCGCCGCCAGGTCATTCTAGGCGGTGTTCTCTGGGCAGCAGCAGTGATTGCACTGGGCGGGCTGATCGTGTTGCGCTTTGTCGATGCGCAGGCGGTTCGGCATTTCGATGATGATCTGAACGATTTTCTTCTGCATCTGACCAATGCCGTGGAACGGGCGCAAGGTGACCCGTCTCAGCTTGAAACCCTGCTGACCCATCCGGCCTATGCCCGGCCCTATTCAGGCCATTACTGGCAGATCAAAACGCCTGACGGGCAGATTGTAACCTCCCGCTCCTTGTTCGATGCAACGCTGGATCCGCCGAAGGCAGATAGCGCTTGGGAGGTAGACTTCGCAGGAACAGACCGCTTGCGCGCCCTCAGCCGGAACGTGGTTTTTGAGAACGGCCCCAACTGGCATCTGACAGTGGCTGAGACGCTTTCTCCGTTGCTTACGGATCGGGCGGTGATCAAGTCGCGTATGTTGATCGCCTTTGCTGTTCTGACGGGGCTCGCCGCGCTGATTGCGGGCAGCTTGGTCAATTATGGACTGCGACCGTTGGCCCGACTGCAAAGGGATGTCTCCGACAGTTGGGAGAAAGGCGATCGTATGCGGTCTGGCGATTATCCAGCCGAAGTCGCCCCGCTGGTCGATCAATTGAATGATCTGCTGGATCGCAACACTTCAATCGTTGACCGCGCTCGCCGTCAGGCCGCTGATTTGGCCCATGCACTGAACACCCCCTCGGCGATCCTGCGCAATGAGATTGACAGCCTGGATGCGAAAGGCACCGATGTTGCAAGAGCCCAAGAGGCTTTGGCGCGCATCGACGCCCAGATCACACGATCACTGGCGCGCATCCGATCTTCGACATCTTCGGGACAGGTCACCCCAACCAGCCACATCGCGTATTCGGTAGAGCGGATCCTGCGGGCTGTGGGTCCGATCGCGGAACGCGAGGAGATTATTCTATCGTCCCGGGTTGATGACAGCCTGCATATTCGCATGGACCGTCAGGATTTTGAGGAGGCGCTTGGAAACCTGACCGAGAATGCAATAAAATGGGCGGACTCGCTGATCCGGATCACCGCCAGATCGTCGCGCGCTGGCGAAGTCGAGATACTGGTAGAGGATGACGGCCCAGGCATCCCCCCTGAGAACTATAATGATGTGCTATCAGAGGGTAAGAGATTGGACACATCCGTGCCAGGTACTGGGCTGGGACTATCTATCGTATCAGACCTGGCCGCAGCCTATGGCGGCGAAGTAAAACTAGCAAAGGCTGAAGACCTGACCGGGCTGCGCGTTGTCGTCACGCTGCCCGGTGGAAAAATCTGAGAGACTTAGTCTTCGGTTTCTGCGAACACAACTTCAGGGGAAAGCTCTGCCGCGCTGGCAAAGGTGATCGAGGATGGATCAATCTCACCGTCAAAGCCGGCCATGTTTGTTCCTGCAGGCTTATCGGCAAAAACGCTGACGGCGGTTGCAACAAAGGTGAAGGCGAACCCCACCACCGCAGCGCGAGTCATTCCCAACGCCCCAGCTGCGGACGCGAGAATAAAGATCACCAAGGCAAGTGAAGAAAAATCCATGAAACCGGAAAACACTCTACGCACTCCCTACCGTCGTCGTGTCTGCCACCCTTTTGCCATAGAATACATGAATGCAAAATGAACACAAATGTTACTAAGGATGCTTCTTTAAGTGAGTTGGTAAATTTGTCAAAAAGGTTACAGGAAGGCTAATACCACTATAGATTTAGTGCTTCTGTCGGTAGATCGCCTGCCATTAATCAAACCAGGCGTCCTAACCTGGTAAATTCTTATTATATGGAACCAGTTAAAGGTTTAGGTGCAAGCGCACAAATACAACCTAAAATTGCAAAATAATGACCACACACACTTCTTGAGCAATTTTTCTTGTCCCAAGCTTGAAAATACAGTTCCCAACAGTCAGTGTTTCCAAAGGGTCTTTTACACATAAGGTCACCCCGAAACACACCGTTTGTTATGACTGAAAAGCGATTCTTCCATGTCAAAATCCGCCACAATTGCCGTCATCGGGCGCGGTCTGATCGGCAGCGCCGCCGCACGGCACCTGGCCAAAGCAGGCCATGAAACCATCCTGATCGGCCCGTCTGAGCCGCATAATTTCCGGCAACACACCGGCGTCTTTGCCAGCCATTATGACGAGGGACGGATCACACGTCGATTGGATGCTCATCCGTTCTGGAGCAAGGTCGGTGAGGCTGCAATCCAGCGCTATGCACAAATTGAGGCCGAAAGCGGCATCCACTTTTTCACCGAATGTGGCGCGCTGATCATAGCGTCGGAGGATTGCCCCTATATAGCCGGGGTGGCTGAGATCAATAAACACGTCGATGCGACCCGACTGGACCCGACTGAATTGTCGCAACGCTTTCCCTACTTTCGCTTTGACCCAGGCAGTGTCGGGTTTCACGAGGCGACACAGGCTGGTCATGTCAGTCCCCGTCGCCTTGTCGCCGCCCAGACGGAGGCAGCTAGGCGTCATGGTGCCAGGATTGTGGATGCGGTGGCCGAGGCGCTAACCGATACAGGCGTGCGCACCGCGATGGGTGACATCGCAGCGGATCATGTGATTGTCGCGACCGGAGCCTATGGCAACACGCTGTTGCCGGAACCGCTGGCTTTGCAAGTATATGCCCGGACCATCACCTTTCTTGAGATTGATCCGCCAGAAGCCGCGCGCCTTTCAGGGATGCCCTCATCCATCTGGCGACTGCCTGACGGACGTGATCCCTACATGCTTCCGCCGATCCGCTATCCCGATGGCCGCACCTTTCTGAAGCTGGGCGGCGATCCGAGCGACACCCTGTTAAGCAGTGGCGATGACATCAGCGACTGGTTTCGCAGCGGCGGCAATGCAGATGTCGCAGCGCACCACCATCAAACCGTCGAAGACCTGATCCCGGGCCTTTCCATCGCGGCCACCCACCATGCGCCCTGCGCCGTTACCTTCACCAAGACCGGCCTGCCCTATATTGACCGTCAAAGCGATCGTCTGACACTTGCGATTGGCGGCTGTGGCGCTGCGGCCAAAAGCTCGGACGAACTGGGGCGGCTTGCGGCAGAGGCGGCTTTTGGCCAGAGCGATCCGGCATTAGAGGCGGTTTTCGAAGCTTAGGCAGACACCTGATGCGCGAACCGCCCGCGCGAAGAATGCGGCATCTAGGGTCCCACCCCTACCCCTTCAAAAAAACTTTATGCGAAATTCATCAGATCATAGCCCTCGGAACGGCGGTCTGACCCATAGTTCGACAAAGACTTGGAGGTCAGGCGATGTTGAAATTTCTCGTACTCAGCGATTTGCACTTGGTGGAAGAGGGGCAAACCTCGCATGGGTTAGACACCTTTGCGCGACTGGAAGCCGGGATTGACTGGATCAACGCCCATCACGCCGATGCGGATTTCTGTGTTCTGGCTGGTGACCTGGCTGATCTTGGATACGAAGGTGCTGTGTCGCCTTACCGGCGATTGCAAAGCCTGATCGAGCGGCTTTCGATCCCCTGCCACATCACCATCGGCAATCATGACAAGCGGGATATCTTCTTGTCGGTCTTTGGTCAGGCGATGCAGGACGTGGCGACAGGGTGCATCGACAAGGTGATCGACACCAAGGGCTACCGCGTCATCTTGCTGGATAGTGTCGTTGAATCAGAAGAACATACCCATGGTGGCGCCCTGTCACAGCAGCAGTTGGACTGGCTGCGCGCTCGGCTGGCTGAACATACCGGGCCGGTGGTCGTAGTCCTGCACCACCACGCCAATCCGCTGCACACAATGGTTGATCGCATACGTCTGGCCGACCCAGACGCATTTCTTGAGGTGCTGAAAACGCATGATGACATTCGGCAGGTGATTGCGGGGCATGTGCATTACACGTCGACCGGGATGTGGCATGGGGTGCCCTTCACCACGCTGTCCGGCGGCCATTACAATGTTACCGTACCTTTGGATGCTGCGCGCAAGATAGATCGGCTTTGGGGTCCTGCGCAAATGGCCGTGGTTCTTGGGGATGATGCACAGACGCTGGTGCATTTCGATAACTACCTGGACGCGAACCCGGTGCTTGGTTAGTGTCACCAGCGCACAAGTGCACCGGCTCTGATCGGGATGGCGCGAACTGAAGCGATGCGCTTTGTTCGCGCCTTTTTTATGTCAGCAGAGCAATTGCGGTTCGGTGGTGCGACCGGGCCAAAATTGCCCCCAAAGGTTGAAGAAATATTGTTTTCAGACAGTTAGAAACGCGCTGTCGAACATTCGACACAAAAATTTTTCCAAAATCTCATACAACAGTTCCAAAGGCTCCAAGCTTTACCACCACGCTGATCGGCATGCCATCTGGGCATTCCACCGATCAAAGGGGATCAATGATGAAATCTGTTTATCTGAGCGCCGCGGCGGCTGCCGCGCTGTGCGCCTCGGCTGCATATGCCGAGGACAAGATTAAGTTCGAGTACTGGTACGGCCTGTCAGGTCAGCTGGGCGATGTGGTGCAGCAGACCTGCGACCGCTTCAACCAGAGCCAGGACAAATATGAAATCGTCTGCATCGGCCAGGACGGCTATGCCAATGCGGTTCAGAACACCATCGCCGCTTTTCGTGCCAAGCAGCACCCGACCGTTGTTCAAGCCTATGATGCCGGCACCGCCGACCTGATGATGTCGGGGGAGTTCTACCCGGTTCACCAGATGATGAGCGATTTCGATATCGAGATCGACTGGGACGACTATTTCCCGGGCATCGCCAACTACTATGCCTCGTCCAAGGGCGAGATGTTCTCGATGCCGTTCAACTCTTCAACGCCGATGCTTTACTGGAACAAAGAGCATTACAAGGCCGCTGGACTGGACACCGGGCCTGAAACCTGGGAGCAGTTCGAGGAAAACCTGAAGGCGCTTAAAGCTGCCGGTCAGGATTGTGCCTATGCCTATGCCCCGTCGACCTGGATCGACCTGGAGCAGTTCTCCATGGCGCATGGCGTGCCGATTGCGACCAACAACAACGGCTATGACGGTTTGGACAGCGAATACGTCTACAACACCACCCTGCATGTGAAGCACATGGAGAACATCAAGCGGTGGATGGACGAAGGTCTGCTTGAGATCCGCACGACACAGGGCGGCCTGAACTCCCGCGACAGCTTTGCGCAGGGTGAATGCTCGCATTACTTCGGTTCCATCGCGTCGCATCAGGCTGTGACCAATCTGGTCGATGGCAAGTTCGGCTGGGATGTCACAATGATCCCCGTCTACGAAGGAACCGAGCGCAAGAACACCGTTGTTGGCGGTGCATCGCTGTGGGTTCTGTCCGGCAAGTCGGATGACGAATATCGCGGTGCGGCAGAATATCTGAAGTTCCTGGCGACACCTGAGTCCGAGAAATTCTGGTCCTCCAACACCGGTTATATTCCAGTGACCAAGACCGGCTTTAACCAGCTGATGGAAGAAGGCTTCTACGACAAAGCCCCTTACAAGGGTCGTGAGTTGGCGCTGAAATCACTGACCTATACCGAGCCTGGCCCGCTGACCCGCGGTATCCGTCTTGGTGGTTTCATCCAGGCCCGTAAGGAATGGGCCAACGAAGTTCAGGCCGCCTTGCAGGGTGAAAAGACCATGCAGGAAGCGCTGGATACGGCGGCGGAGCGGTCCAACGCCATCCTGAACAAGTTTGCCCGCACCTATCGCGGCAAAGAACTGCCTTAAGGCACCACACCAGCCCCCGCCGGGATCAGCCCGGCGGGGGATCGGTTTTGGCAGTGGATAGCGGGACAATGAGACGCGCGTATTTCAAAAACAACTGGATCGCAGCGCTGGTGGTTGCACCGCAATTGCTGATCATCTTCGTCTTCTTCTATTGGCCCACCAGCCAGGCGCTTTACTGGGCGTTCACGCTGGAACAACCCTGGGGCGGAGGCAATGAATGGGTCGGGTTCGAGAACTTTCAGTTCCTGCTGACCGACAGCCTTTATTGGAATTCTGTTCGCGTCTCGGTGATCTACGCGGTGCTTACCACCGCACTTGCCATGGGAATGGCGCTGATCCTTGCGCTCTTCGCAGACCGGCAGCTTCGCGGTTACAAGTTTTACCGCATCGGCCTGATCTGGCCTTACGCCATTGCGGCCCCTGCCGTTGGTCTGGCCTTTCGCTTTATCTTCAACCCGTCTGCCGGTGTCGCAAGCTATCTGAACTATGCGTTTCCGGATTTCTGGAACCCGGTGATGAATGGCGATCACGCGATGGCCATGGTCGTCGTCGCCGGGGCCTGGAAACAGGTCTCCTACAGCTTCATCTTCTTTCTTGCGGGCCTGCAGGCGATCCCGCGCGGCCTGACCGAGGCTGCCGCAATGGATGGCGCGCGGCCAATGCGGCGCATGATGGATATCCAGTTGCCACTTCTGACGCCCACCTTCTTTTTCCTGCTGGTGATCAACATCACCGACAGCTTCACCGACAGCTTCGGCATTGTGGACACAATGACATCCGGCGGACCGGCCCGCGCCACCGACCTGATGGTCTACAAGATTTACGAGGACGGCTTCCGCGGCCTCGACTATTCCGGTGCAGCCGCGCAGTCCATCATCCTGATGCTACTGGTCGTTGCCCTGACCTTCATCCAGTTCCGCTATATCGAGCGGCGCGTGCATTACACCTGAGGTAAGGCAATGATAGAACGCACCCCATGGCTGAACTTCATTACCCATGCGATCCTGTTTTCCGGGTTGGTGGTGATGATCGTCCCGATCTATTTGGTCATCGTTGCGGCCAGTCAGACCCTGCCCGATGTCATGGCCATTCCGGCCAAACTGCTGCCTGGCGACCAGTTACTGGTAAACATCAAAGCTGCTTGGCAAGAGGCTGACTTTTCGACCAAATTCACCAACACGCTGATCCTTGCTACCGGGGTCGTGGTAGGCAAGATCGTTATCGCGGCGCTGACGGCCTTTGGCATCGTCTTCTTTGACCATCGCCTGCGCATGCCGATCTTCTGGCTGGTCTTTATCACCCTAATGTTGCCGCTAGAGGTTCGTATCGTGCCCACCTATGCGGTCGCCGCCAACGCCCTGTCGCCGTTTCAGACCATCCTGGACGTGACCGGTATTTCCTGGCTGATCAATGCGCTTTCCGGAATCGAGGTGGCCTTGGAATGGAACCTTCTGAACTCCTATACCGGTCTGATTATGCCGCTTGTGGCAACCGCAACGGGGACCTTTTTGTACCGCCAGTTTTTCCTGACCGTCCCTGATGAACTGGTCGAAGCGGCCAAGATGGATGGTGCGGGTCCTTTGCGGTTCCTGTGGGATATTCTGATCCCGCTGTCGCGCACCAATATGGCCGCGCTGGCCACGATCATGTTCGTCGTTGGGTGGAACCAATATCTCTGGCCGCTCCTGATCGTCACCGATCCGAATTACGGCGTGGCGGCTGTCGAACTATCGCGGCTGGTTCCCAACATGAACACCACCGGCGGCGATATTCCCAATTGGCACTGGGCCATGGCAGGCACACTGATCGTGATGCTGCCCCCCATCGCCGTTGTCATCATCATGCAGCGCTGGTTTGTGCGCGGCCTGATCAACACCGAAAAGTAAGGGGCCCGGGACCATGGCCGATATTTCCATCCGCGATGTGCGCAAATCCTACGGCAAGGACGAGGTCATTCATGGCGTCGACCTTAAGATTGAGAATGGTGAATTCATCGTCATCCTTGGCCCCTCTGGCTGCGGCAAGTCCACGCTTCTTCGTATGATTGCCGGGCTGGAGGAGGTCACCAGCGGCGAAATTGCCATCGAAAGCAAAGTGGTCAATGACCTTGAACCCCGAGAGCGCGGCTGCGCCATGGTGTTCCAGAACTACGCCCTTTATCCGCATATGACCGTTGGCGGCAATATCGGCTATGCGCTGAAGGTGGCAGGCGTCAATAAAGCAGAGCGAGAGGCGCGCATTGCCGAGGTCGCCAAATCCGTCGGGCTCGACAGCTTTGTGGACCGCAAGCCCGGCCAATTGTCCGGCGGGCAACGCCAGCGCGTCGCCATGGCCCGCGCCATCATCCGCGAACCCAAGGTGTTTCTGTTCGACGAACCCCTGTCCAACCTGGACGCCAAGCTGCGCGTGCAGATGCGCCACGAGATCCGCCGCATCCACAAGCGCATCGGGACAACCTCGGTCTTTGTGACCCATGACCAGCATGAGGGCATGACACTGGCCGACCGCATGGTGATCATGAATAACGGGACCATTGATCAGGTCGGCACCCCGGAGGAGGTCTATAACCAGCCCGCAACGACCTATGTGGCCGGGTTCATCGGCTCCCCCGCGATGAACTTCCTGTCCGGCCAAGTCTCGGCAGAGGCGGGTGCGGTGGTTCTGGGCGATGGCTCGCACATTCCCCTGACCAGTGCTGCAGGGCTTGACGGGCGGCTGGTACAAATCGGACTGAGGCCCGAGGCATTGTCACTGACTGACCCAGAGCATGCAACGCTGCGGGCGCATTTCGACTTTTACGAGGAACTCGGCTCCAGCGGGCTGCACCATCTGATGGCAGAGGATATTCCCCTGTCCGTCCTGTCCGAAACCAAGTCACGCCTAAGCGAAGGCACCCCCGTTGGCGTGTCAGTTCCTGCAAGCGCCGTGCATCTGTTCGACGCCGAAAGCGGCAAGCGCATCGAACAGAATGTCGCGCAACCGGTATTGGAGACCGCCTGATGCAACTGGCCAGCTACAACATCCAATATGGCAAGGGCAAAGACGAGTGTTACGACCTTGACCGTATCGTTGCTGAACTCGGCGACTCTGATCTGATCGCCCTGCAGGAGGTTGAAACCTTCGTCGCCCGCTCCGGCATGGTCAATCAGGCTGAGGAGATCGCTGCAAGGCTGCCGCATATGCACTGGGTCTATGGTCCGGGCATTGATCTGGACGCGTCCGAGCTTGTCGATGGCAAGCCGGTGCATCGCCGTCGCCAGTTCGGCAATATGGTGCTGTCGCGCTGGCCGATCCTGTCTTCGATCAACCACACCCTGCCCAAGATTGCCTTGCACAGCATTTTCCACCTGCAACGCACGCTCGTTGAATGTGTCATCGACGCGCCATCCGGCCCGCTGCGCTTTTGCTCCGCGCATCTGGATCATGTCTCAACCGATACACGCCGCGCGCAGGTGGAGTATATGTGCGATATACTGCTGCGAGGCCATGAGCGCGGCGCCAGCGCTGGCGGCGATGTGAAAGACCCCGACTGGTGCGACCGGCCAATGCCGCCACAGCCGATGACCGCCATCGTCATGGGCGACATGAATTTTCAACCCAACAGCCCGGAATATACCCGCGTTGTCGGCGATGTCTCGGACTGGCATGGGCGCACCTTGCGGGTGCATGGGCTAGCCGATGCCTGGACCCTGGCCGGGCATCCGGAGGACGAGGGCGACACCATTCCCCGCGAAAGCCGTCCGCCGCGCCGCATCGACCATTGCTTTGTCACCACCGATCTGGCGGACAAAGTGCAAAGCATGGAGATTGGGACTGACGCTGTCGGCTCAGATCATCAGCCCATATTCGTTACGCTTGATGTGGAATGAACAGCCCGGACGTAACCGCAACCTGCGATAAGGCGAGCCCAGAAAACCCCATGATAGACCGTGACCTTGCCTTTCGCTATCTCACCGGCGCGCTGACAGGCGGTGCGCAGCCTGAGGCCGTGGGCCGCAAGTTCACCCCAGAGGGCACCCCGCTGCCCTGCCCCGGCAATACCATCATCTGCCATATCGACCAGCGGTCCGAGGCGTTTGCCGGTCTGGTGACAGCCCAGCAACACCTTAAGACCGGCCCGCATGCCGATGCATTCACGTTTCTACCGGCAGAGAGCTTTCACATGACCGTCTTTGAAGGTGTGATCGACTATACCCGCACCCCCGAAAGATGGCCCACACATCTGCCGCTGGACGCACCGATCGACACTGTCACAACCGACTTTGCCGAACGCCTGCAGGATATCAACCTGCCAGCCCCTCTTCAGGTCCGGCCCGAAGGCATCTTCGCCGGGTTCAGCGTCAGCCTGACCGGCGCCACACCCGAAGCCGAAACACGGCTACGTCACACCCGAGACCAGTTTCAGACCGCCACCAACCTTATCCGCCCTGACCACGACACCTATCGCTTCCATATCACTCTGGGATATCTGCTGCGTTGGCTCGATCCAACCGAAGCCAATGCCGTGCTTGATCTGTCGGAAGACATCGCCGCCAAGTTTACCAAGACCGCTGGACAGATAAACCTCGGCACGCCGGAATTCTGCCGCTTTGACACAATGCACCATTTCGAGCGGATTTGTTATCTTAATACTTAATAAATTAAGCCGGTTTAATGCTAAATACCCATTGATAATTGTGTAACGCACACATTCGGGCATTTGAGCCGTTAGCTATGTATCTAAAATATATATGCAGCGGATTGGGCCAAACTCTCATCAAGTACTTTGCTTAGTAAAAATCTGCTTTGCTGAACAAACCTATTGTTACAGTCCGACTACACCTTCTACTGGAAATGCGATAAAAGGTGTATAGCAGACACAGGCTGATCCCTCAGGCAATGACCTTGCGATGACGCACATCCTTTGCTCCGATTGACGCTCGAAACAGCTCTGCCCAAATCTAGTTATTTGGGGTTTAAAGCGTTTCGAGTTTACCTTGAGACATCGCATAAAATCGAAACGCGTACACCCTATCGGCTTATCACTGCGTTTCGGGATAAGCTTGTGTCTTAGGTTTATCCCGAAACGCTTTAGCTTCCTCGCGACGGGCTTCGGCCCGGTCTTCGGCAGCCTGGCGGTCGGCTTCGGCAGCCAGTTTGATGCGCACGGCTTCACGCTCTGCCTCTTGCTGGCGACGGGCAATCTCGGCTTGCTGGGCGGCGCGCAGGGTCTCAATCTCCTGCTTCTGCGCGATTTGTGCGGCGCGCTCGTCCTTGTCGATCTGGTATTCCAGCCGTTCAGCTTCCATCGCAGAGCGGCGCACCGACACCTCGGCCTCGGCATCAATCTCGGCGCGCTCTTTCTTGGATTTCGCGATCACTTCCGCCAGCTTGCGCATCCCGACAGCGTTAAAGGTGTTGTTCTCGTCCAGATGCTCAAACGGCGTCTGGTCCAGTGCGGTCAGCGAGACGGATTTCAACTCCAACCCGTTTTTCAACAGATCCTCGGACACGGCATTCTGCACCTGTTGAACAAAGTCCGAGCGGTTCTCATGCAGCCCATCCATGGTCATGCGCGCCGCAACCGCACGCAGACCGTCGACAAGCTTACCCTCAATCATCTCGCGCAGCGCTTCGACTTCGAAAGTCTTGTCGCCGAGGGTCTGGGCGGCCCGTGCAATCCCATCCTCCGTCGCATTGACAGAGACGTAGAATTCCACGCCCACATCGACACGCATGCGGTCGGCGGTAATCAACGCTGCCTCTCCGTTGCGGCGCACCTCCAGCCGCAGGGTTTTCATGTTAACCAGCGTGATCTCATGCAGCAGCGGAATGGCAACCGTGCCGCCATCCATGATGACTTTTTTGCCGCCAGAGCCAGTCTTGACCAGGCTGACCTCGCGCGTGGATCGGTGGTACAGGCGCGCCAGCACCAGTCCGATGAAGATGACAAGCGCCAGGACAACGCAGACGATAAAGGCTATCTCGGTCATTCAGGTTTCCCCCTAATTTCAGTTCAGTTTCAATCGATGGTAATCTCAACAGCCCGGAAAGAACCGTCGCGGCGTCGGATCACGTAGACTTCGCTGCCCTCAGACAGGGTTACATCGTCTTCCAATGGTTCAACGCGCAGGTAGTGCAGATTGCCGTGCCGATCGCGGATACGGCATTCAGCGGGCTGGCCCCGACGGGCATTGCCCTGAGTAATCACACCATGCTGGCTGCCCATATGACGGCGGGACATGGCGGTTGTTTCAGTCTTTGGAACCAGGCGGGCCAGCGTGTTGGAGACCAGTTCCACGGCCCAAAGCGTCGGGGCCAAGGCCAGTGGCATGGCCAGCAGTGCTGGCATGGTTTAGTCAAACACCGCCCGCATGCCGCTTTGCAGGATAAACCCGGACAGGCCAACCCCGGTCAGCAGCGTCGCCAGCCAGATAACAAAGGGCACCTTCCCAAGACCAAACCAGCCAGACGCGGCGGATGCCGCCCCATCGCTTAGCCCCGGTTGTCCCGGCGCGGTTTTATCTATGTCCAGCTCTGGCTCTACGGACATATCAGCAATGTCAATTTCTATGTCCAGATCGGCGATATCAAGATCAGGCGCGTCTGTATCCGATGAAATCAGCGACCCGCCAAGTAGAAGCGCGATGACCTCTAGCAACAGAAGCCCAAAAACAAGAGCCAAAGACAGCGTAAATGGAAACATATTATTCGAAAATATGAATTCGTACATTCACCCTCCCTATTGCTATGGATATTTACATGGCTAAGGATCTCAGTATTCAAAAGTACGCAATGGTATTCCGTGAGAAACCGTACTCGAATCTTACCTGACCGGGTTAGTTTTTGTAGTTTTGCCGCACCTATGTATCATAGAATCCGTCTTCAAAAGGTGGATAGAACATCAGCGTGCTTCCAGGCATGGCATCCACGAAAGGTCCGTGATCGCTGGCCTCTTCGCCCGGTTCGTCGGCCCGAACCACCAGACCGAAGGTCTGTCTGTGGTCTTCAACCGAGAATGGCAGGACGCGGATTGTTTCCGGCGACCAGCTCCCCAGCCGCTCCAGATGCCGTGTCACTGTATCGCGCACCGAGACACGGCTTCCACGCGATCCCAAAGCGGTGATTTCATGGCGGATCAGTTCGCCCTTTTCGTCGAAGACATAAGTGCAGATGAAATCATGCGGCTCACCATCCACGATCGCCAGCTGCACATCGACCCAGAAACCATTGCCAGTCTTCAGACGCCCAACGTGTTTAAGGTGCCAGTCGTCGGGTTTCAGCGTGATTTCAATCGTCATCTCGGCTCAATCCCGCGTTAAACGGCGCATCAGGCTGGACGTATCCCAACGCCCGCCGCCCATGGCCTGCACCTCTTTGTAGAACTGATCAATCTGCGCCGTGGCTGGCAGTTGGGCACCGTTGCGGTTGGCCTCGTCCAGAACGATACCCAGATCCTTGCGCATCCAGTCAACGGCAAAGCCAAAGTCAAACTTGTCAGCCAGCATGGTTGTGCCGCGGTTTTCCATTTGCCAGGATCCCGCAGCCCCCTTGGAGATCACATCAAGAACCGCCTCACCGTCCAATCCGGCGCGGGCGCAGAAATTCAATCCCTCGGACAGGCCCTGCAACAGACCCGCAATGCAAATCTGGTTGACCATCTTGGTCAGCTGACCAGACCCCGCTGGCCCCATCAGGCGGCAGGCACGGGCGAAACAGTCAATCAGAGGTTTGGCGCGATCAAACGGGGCGGCGTCACCGCCGCACATCACCGTCAAAACACCGTTTTCCGCCCCGGCCTGCCCGCCGGATACAGGCGCATCTATAAAGTCGAACCCCGCCTGCCCCGCAGCGGCATACAGCTCTCGTGCAACTTCTGCCGAAGCGGTGGTGTGATCGACGAAGGCCGCGCCCTTTGCAACAGCTGCAAATACCCCATCCGGTCCGATGGTTACTGCGCGCAGATCGTCATCGTTCCCGACGCAGCAAAACACCACCTCTGCACCGTGCGCTGCCTCGGCGGGGGTCGGCGCATGGGTGCCGCCATGTTCGGCCACCCAAGCCTCTGCTTTGGCGGCTGTGCGATTATAGACGCAGACCTGATGTCCCTTGGCCTGAAGATGCCCCGCCATGGGGTATCCCATCACACCCAGCCCGATAAACGCTACTTTTGCCATCCTATCCCCCTACCTCCGATGAATTGTCTCTGCCGTCTTGGCCTGCTATCGTTCATGGGTCAACCGGCGGGAGGAAACAGGTGACAACATTTCGGGCATTCAAATGGCTTGTACGGGGATTGGGCGTGGTGTTCGTGCTGACGCTATTTGCTGCGGGCATGGTCTATTACTTCGCCAGTCGCTCTCTGCCGGACTATGATCGCACATATCAGCTGGCCGGGCTTTCTGCACCGGTTGAAATCGTCCGCGACAGCTATGCGGTGCCGTATGTATTTGCCGAAAACGACCGGGATGTTCTCTATGGGCTTGGGTTTGCCCATGCTCAAGATCGGCTGTGGCAGATGACGCTGATGCGGCGCACTGCGCAGGGACGCCTGTCCGAACTGTTCGGGGAAGAGACCTATCAGATCGACGTTCTGATGCGGGCGCTTGGCCTTTACGATCTGGCTGTAGAGGCGGCGACACAGCAAACGCCCGAGGTGACCGCAGAACTTGAAGCTTACGCCGCCGGGGTTAACGCCTATCTGCAAATTGTGCGGGATGAGGCTTTGGGCCGCGGCGCACCTGAGTTCTTTCTATTCCCCACCTCCATCGCGCCCTGGACACCAGCGGACAGTATTGCGATCCAAAAGCTGATGGCGCTGCAGCTGACCGATATGGCAAGCCGCGAGGTGCTCCGCGCCGAACTGGCGCTACGTCTGCCGCCCGAGCGGATGGCCGATCTGTTCCCTGAAGATGTGCCTGCGGTTCTGGACCTGCGCGACTTCGCTGGGCTTCCGAAGACTGGTCCGGCCTTTGCCGAGATATCCCATCCGCTGTATCCTGTAGCATCCCCCGGCACGGCAGGTGCCTCCAACGCCTGGGCTGCGGCGGCATTTCGAACTGCGGGCAATGCCCCCCTCTTTGCCAACGACCCGCATCTGGAACTGACCGCACCCTCGATCTGGATGTTGGCCCGGCTGGAGTTTGAGAACGGCGGTTCCATAGGTGGCACGATACCCGGCCTTCCTGCGATTTTGGTCGGGCGCAGCAATCAACTGGCCTGGGGGCTGACGACCTCCTATCTGGATGATCAGGACATCTATATCGAGAAGCTTGCGGACGATCCGACGCAGTACGAAACCCCGGACGGCCCCAAACCCTTTGAAACGCAGGATACGATTATTAACGTCAAAGGGCAAAATCCCAAAACACTGACACTGCGTCGGACCCGCCATGGCCCTGTGATCCCGGCACCGCATTTCGGGGCCGCGCGTATCACACCCGAGGGACATGTCGCCGCCCTGCGCTGGACCGCACTGACCGGGGATGATCACACGATCGAAGCCATGTTGAAAATGCAACGCGCCCAAACACGTGCGGAAGCGATTGATTTCGGCCGGCTTGTGGTGGCCCCGTCGCAAAACCTGACACTTGCCGATGCCGACGGCGTGGCGCTGCAAGCACTGGGACACCAGCCGCTACGCGGCGCGTCAAACGCATCTCAGGGGCGCATGCCAGTCGCTGGCTGGGTTGCTACCAATGATTGGGAAGGGATTGCGCCGTATGACACCAATCCAACCAGCACCGATCCGGCAGGCGGCATTGTGGTCAACACCAATAACCGCATCACCGACGCCCCTTACCCCTATCACTGGAGCCATGATGTCGGCGATACGCACCGGATCCAGCGTGCGGAACGACTGCTCAATGGGCAGGAGTTCCATACGCTCGACGGATTTGTCAACTTTCAGACCGACATAGTCTCGCCAGCGGCCCGCTCCATCCTGTCGCTGATCGCGCGCAACCTGTGGCTACAGGGAGAGCCTGCAGCCTCCAACACAGCAGAGAGACGCAGACAGACCGCTTTAGAAGCACTGGCCGCTTGGAATGGTGAAATGTCAGAACACTCCTTTGAACCACTGGTCTATGCCGCCTGGGTGGCAGAGCTGCAAAGACGGCTTGTCAGGGATGAGGTCGGACCGCTGACAGAACGGTTGGGCCGGGTCAGACCACACTTCATTGAACGGGTCTTTCGGGATGTCGACGGGGCTGCCATCTGGTGCGACATCAAACAATCCGAGGCAAAGGAAACCTGCAAGGATTTGGCGCGCCTGTCCTTAGATGCTGCTCTCTTGGACCTTACAGAACGCTACGGATCCCGGATCGAAAACTGGCGCTGGGGACAGGCACATCAGGCGCTGCACCGGCATACCTCACTGGGACGTGTCGACGCGCTCAGTTGGCTGGTCAATATCCGGCAGGAAACGGCGGGTGGTAGCTTTACGCTTATGCGTGGGCAAACCATCGATAAAGGTGACAATCCATTTCTGAACGTGCATGGCAGCGGTTATCGCGCTGTCGTAGACTTTTCTGATCTCGAGGGATCACAAGTGATGATCGCAACCGGTCAAAGCGGGCACTTCCTGTCGCGTCACTATGACGATCTGTCAACGCTGTGGCGGCGCGGAGAGTATATCCCGATGGCTCTGGACCCGGAGGTTGCGCGTGGCGGTGCAGTCGGCATCACCAAACTAAGCCCGACGGCAGTGCAGTAGGGTGGGTTTAAACCCACCCTACCCGGCGGCCCTCAGCTAAACAATTCGTGGCACAGCTCCAGCGCTTCCACCAGCTGGTCCACCTCATCCCGAGTATTGTAGAGCCCGAATGAGGCACGGCAGGTTGCACTCACCCCCAAATGCTCCATCAGGGGCTGGGCGCAATGATGCCCGGCGCGCACGGCAATTCCCTTCTGATCCAACACGGTAGATATGTCATGCGGATGCCCCATCCCGTCAATGGTAAAGGAAAATATCGCGGCTTTGTCCGCCGTCGTCCCCTGCAGATGCAGCCAGTTGATCGCACCCAGACGCTCCACAGCATAATCGCGCAAAGACGCCTCATGCGCCGCAATCGCATCCATTCCAAGGTCCGTCATATAGTCGAGCGCTGCGCCCAGACCGATCATCTGAACAATGCCGGGGGTGCCCGCCTCGAATTTATGGGGGGGATCATTATAGGTGACCGTATCCTTGGCAACCGTACGGATCATATCGCCACCGCCCATAAACGGCGCCATCTCTGCCATCCGGTCCGTCGAGATATAGACAGCCCCCGAGGCTGAGGGCCCATAAAGCTTGTGCCCGGTGATGGCGTAGAAATCCACACCCAGATCCTGCACATCCACGGGCATATGCACAGCACCTTGCGACCCATCGACCGCCACCGGGATCCCGCGCGCCCGTGCAGCCGCTGCAATCGCCCGAATATCAACCACTGTCCCGAGCACGTTAGAGACATGCGTCAGGGAGATCAGCTTGGTTTTCGGCGTAATAGCATCGATCACCGCTTGCGGATCAAGCGCGCCGGTTTCATCGACATCAACCCATTTCAACACCACGCCCTGACGCTCACGCAGGAAATGCCAGGGTACGATATTGGCATGATGCTCCATCACGCTTAGCAGAATTTCATCCCCAGCCTGCAGGTTCGGAGCCGCCCAACCATAAGAGATCAGGTTAAACGCCATGGTCGAGCCGGTTGTATAAAGCACCTCTTCCACGCGCGGTGCGTTCAGGAACGCCCGCAACTTTTCACGGACCGCCTCGTAGTTTTCTGTCGCGATATTCGACAATGTATGCAAACCGCGATGCACATTGGCATATTCATCGCCATAGGCCCGCACCACCGCATCAATCACAGCCTGCGGCTTTTGTGCCGATGCCCCATTGTCCAGATAAACCAGCGGCTTGCCATTCACTTCGCGCGACAGGATTGGAAAATCCCGGCGCACAGTTTCAACATCATAGGTCACTGTTGTTGCAGCCCTTCAACCTGTATTCCAAGCGATAGCAACACAATACTTGCGATCATGCTCAAGCCGAACAGCGACATTAGCATACCGCCAAAGACCTTAAGCCGATCCTCAAATCCGTGCAGCTCTGCAATAAAATGGGTCGCTGCCCAGAAACTCCAAATTAAAATCAACAAAGTTGCGCTCAGACCCAGGGGAACGCTGATGGCCGAGATCAGCAAAGCACCGACCTGCAACACTGCAGATACGGCGATAAAGCCGGACATGACCTGAACCGTCATCTCAAAACTGCCTGTGCCGCCAAACATCCGGCCAATACCGAAGGTCAGCACGATCATCAGAAGATTGGCAACCAAGTTGAAGAGCCCGACAGAAACGGGCGACAGGACAAACGCCCCCTCAGGAGCCGGCCCTGCCATAAGCATCAGTGCGCCAAAGATTGCGCTGTAAGCCGAGACCGACAGAACCACCACCATGACAAAAGCCGATAGCGGCAGATCAAGACCGATCAGCCGCCGGGCCGCGATATGGGGCAATGTCAGCGCTTCGAGAAAAAGGCGCCTTAGAAGATCAAGCATTTAGTGCGAGCCAGGCAATCCGAACAGCGCCAAAGAAATCGCTCCGATAGCACCAACGGCCATAAGGATGCCGAAGGAAGGAAGATGCGACTTGAATTTCTGCGCTTCGGCCAAGCCGAGGCTGATGAACCAGAACAGTGGTACAAACCCGCCTAAAAGGATGGCCATCTCCATCTCAATGCTTAGCAGCCATGGGATGCCAGCGCCGTAGTTGCTGATCATACCACCCAAAGCGGCAAGGAGAATTTCAAAGGGTGCCGCAACCAACGCGCCCCAGAAAACCCCAACCCGGGTTTCCTTCCACGTGCCCTTGCCGCCCACAGCCTTGGACCCAAGCTGCAGAACAAGGGACAGGACATACATGAAGATCGTGCGCAGCAGCAGAACCGCAACAAGAATTTTGAAGGCAAGCAGCCCGACCTGAGCCGTCTCATAGCCAAAGGGTGAGACCAGTGCGCGAATGGTAAAGGATACGAAAAAGATAATGTCCGACAACAGCACATAAAACAGCAGCCGGTGCTCATCCAGGTTTTCGTTGATCAGCCCGCGGGTATGGCCACGCATATCCTTCCAGGAATTGATGATCCGACGGCCAAGGCTGGTGCCTGTGGTCTCAGTCTCCTCCATGGTCATTTCATCAAGACGGCTGTGATATTCCGGCACATCACCGCCCTGCATCAACTGCTCGGCGACAGCACTGCCTGCCGCTGTCAGCGGACCCGGGACAATCTTGAAATCGTCTTCTTCTTCACCGTCGAACGCCTGCTCGTCGGGACCACCCGTATCGCTCATTCGTAACGTCCTGCTTTTCTGTTCCTCACGCACTCTAGGTGGTCAAAAAATAAGACACAAATGTGACCGTTTGGTGCGTTTCTTGCTCACTTATGTTGGGTTAGCAGAATTAATGGGGCGATCCTAGCGCAGACCGACAGACATATGCAAAAACTCTGCTATCGTTGTTTTTGCGACGAAGCTGCTGAAATCATGCAACCCCAAACGATACAAAATACTGCAAAACCAATTATATATACCGCCATCCTAAAATCGCCATGCGCGCCCTCGGCAAACAAACCTGCCAAACGAACCACCACCAGAACGGGTGTTGCGACCAGAAGGCTCCAGAATAACGCGAGCCTCATGTGATAATATGAGACGTCCAACCCCGCCAATCGCGCAATCCAACCAGAGATTGCCGCGACGGCATAGAAAAACAGCGGCGCAAAGAACAAAGCGCCGAATAACCTGCCAATCAGCACGGCGGGTATGGCGTCCTCTTCCGTCAGGCCGCTGGCCTGTTCCAGCGCATCGGGCACCGAGGCAAGGAACCCGACGACACAGGCAATAAGACCATAGGCCAGAATACGCGCCTCTTTCGGCTGCAGGGCAATCTGATGCCGCATCGAGGCCCCAAACCCGCCCCAGGCGCGAAACGCGTCGGTCACCAGCATGGTTAGCTTTGACGCTTCTCTGCCAGCCAGTCCTGCAACTGTCCACGGATCAGATCGGCCAAGGTGTCATCCTCGATCTCCTGAATGGCTTCATCGAGAAAGGCCAGCACCAGCATATCCTCAGCGTCCCGGCGCGGCACGCCGCGCGAACACAGATAGAACAGCGACTCTTCATCAACGGAACCAACGGTGGACCCGTGCGAGCAAGCGACATCGTCGGCATAGATCTCGAGCTCGGGCTTGGCCAGGAACTGGCTGTCATCATCACGCAAAAGCCCCTGCGATATCTGATAGCCATCGGTTTTCTGCGCCCCTTCACGGACCAGAATCTTGCCCTGAAACACACCCGTTGCGCCGTCGCCGAGAACTTTTTTGAATACCTGACGGCTTTCGCAGTTCACCGCGTCATGGGTGATAAAGACCGTGTCGTCATGATGAAACGTGCCCTGCCCTAAGGACGCTCCGGCGACATGTGCGATGGCGTCGTCACCGGTCAGTTCAATCACGCATTCATTGCGGGTCATCACGCCGTTCATCGTCAGGGTAAATGACTTGAAGCTGCTTTCGGCCCCCAGACGTGCAAAGACATGCGTGGCCGCAACCCGGTCATGATCCCAGCCCTGAGTGCGGATATGATTGAAACTTGCACCATCGGCGATATCAACTTCCATCACCGTATTGAACCGGGCCGCTATCGGTCCATCCTCCAGCAACGTCAGACCTGCGCCTGACTCAAGGCGAATGGTGTGGTGGATCGCGGCATCCGCGCTATCGGCGCTATGGATGGCATGAATTGCGATGGGGCGGGCAACCTGACCGGTAACGCGGATTAACATTCCCTCATCGGCGACCGCCGTGTTCAGGGCTGCCAGCGGGCGCGGCACGGGTGACTGGCCCGCCTCTTCCAGCTTACCATACAGATCGCGGGACCAGTGAATATCCTGCGAGGCCGCGACCGAAAGCGGTTCGATGGTCAGACCTTCTTGTGACAGATCGCTGGACTGTTCGGCATCAAAACGACCGTCGACAAAGACCAGATGCAGCCGATCAACACCGTCAAACAGCGTTGGTTTCCCCCTAGAGCCGGGATCAGCACTGTGGGTTTCGCCGCTCAGCAAGCTCGGATCGGTGTATTTCCAGTATTCATCGCGCCGCGCCGGGCCGCCCATCTCACGCAGGCGCGCGGCCGCCGCCTGACGCGCCGCCTTCACCCAGTCAGCCTTGCCGGTCGGGGCCTTGTGGCGGGACAAAAGGGTTTCAGCCAGCGCCAGTTTGGTTTCCGTCAGCGCCATCAGGCCACCTCGTTCAGAATATCGGCATACCCGTTCTTTTCCACCTCAAGCGCAAGCTCGGGTCCGCCGGTCTTGATGATCCGGCCATCGGCCATGATATGCACCACATCCGGTTTGATGTGATCCAGCAGGCGCTGGTAATGCGTGATCACAAGAAAGGCACGGCCTTCGTTGCGCAGCGCATTGACGCCATCGGCCACCAGCCGCATCGCATCCACATCCAGACCACTATCGGTTTCGTCCATGATGCACATTTTCGGTTCAAGAACAGACATCTGCAGGATTTCGTTGCGCTTCTTTTCACCGCCAGAAAAGCCAACATTGACCGGGCGCTTCAGCATATCCGCATCAATCTTCAGCTTGGCAGCTTTCTCGCGCACCATTTTCAGGAAGTCGGCCGCGTTGAGCTCTTCCTGCCCGCGCGCTTTGCGCTGGCCGTTCAGGGCGGTGCGCAGAAAGGTCATGTTGCCAACGCCGGGGATTTCCACCGGATACTGAAAGGCCAGGAACAGGCCTATCGCCGCGCGCTCTTCGGGTTCCAGTTCCAGAATATCCTCGCCCTGCAAGGTCGCGGAACCGTCGGTCACCTCATAGCCATCACGCCCAGACAACACATAGCTGAGCGTCGACTTACCGGACCCGTTCGGCCCCATGATCGCGTGTACTTTGCCAGCCTCGACTTTCAGGTCGACACCTTTGAGGATGACTTTATCCTCTTCCTCAAGTTTGACGTGCAGGTTGTTGATTTTCAGCATATTTTCCCTCTTGCGGCCCCGTGCCGCGTTTTGTCCGATTGATCAGCGTATCTTGTTCACGCCGGATGAATGTCGCGCCCATGGCTTGCGTCAGGATGATGACCCCAGGGTTACCGCCGTGCCGGACGCCGAAACCATCAACATGTTGTTTATTACTTCATAATCGAGTTCCACGCCGACAACCGCATTGGCACCGACCGACGCCGCACGCTCCTGCAGTTCGCGCAGGGCGGTTTCCCGGGCCTCGCCCAGCGATTGTTCATAAGCCCCCGAGCGACCGCCGATAATATCCGTGATCCCGGCAAAGATATCGCGGAACACATTGGCGCCCAGGATCGCCCGCCCACCACAACGCCGTGATAGGCTGATATCCGATGTCCTTCGACCGATGGTGTCGTGGTGACAATCATCTTACATCTCCTCGCCGTCGAAATAGTCGAGACCGTTTTCGGTCCGGTTGATCGTCATAAGTTTCGCGTTGCGGAAACCTCGTCCCTCGCCAATGGCAAAGGCCGCGAACTTGCCGCTGTCCGGATACTCGCAAATATCCGGATCGTTCTTTGTCGACAAGCAGATATATCGCAACACTGTCTGGCCGGTATTGATGATCTGATGGCAGTTTCAGGACCACCTGCGGGCGCGGCACAGATATCGCCGGACTTGATCGGATAAGTCTGGTCGCCAAAGCGATAGCTGCCCTCACCTTCCAGAATGATCATCATCTCCTCATTGCCGTGATGGCAGTGAAACGGATAAGCGCGCTTGCCCGGTTCCACCTGCATATAGGCGCAGCCGAGCTGTTTTGAACCGATCGCATCGCCCAGACGCGCAATTGTCGCACCGAACCGCGCGCTGCCATCCGGATTGACAGTCGTAGTTTCAGCTTCATGGATATTCACGACAGGTTTGGTCATTTCCATATCTCCCACCAGGCCGCCGTTTCGTCACCTGTCTTCGGCTCGGGCGGTGCCGGTTCGCTGTCAGCCCAAATCTCCCACCAGGCTGGCCCCTCAGGCTCTGTGAACCAATCATCGAAGACCAGACCAGATGTTAACGCCACAGCAAATACCAGGCTGGCTGTAATCAATGCACCTGTAAGAAACGCTGCCAGATGGCGCACCGCCAACTTGGATCGGTTCGCGGGCAAGGCAGCCATCATCAGCACCAGTGACACAGCAAGTGCCAGAACCAGCAGCTGGGCCAGCAACAGCCCTTCATGCTGCGCGGACAGCCAACTGTCCTGCAACACCGCACGATGCGCAAGAAACAGGGTACCCACAAAAACCAGACCGCCGAACAAAACGCCGAACAAAAACCGGGTCAACAGACGAGATCGTGCCAACAGTTCTGCAAGATCCGTATCCGCACCCTGTTTAGCCACATCCAGATCAGGGCCGCCGGTTTCTGCATTCTGCTCCAAAGCGCTCAAATATCCTCTCCGGGTTCAAGTCGTTCCAGTATATCCTCGGCCACATCCCGGCACAGCAGATAGATCTCTCCCGGTTTCAGCCCATCAGGGCAGGTGCCATAGGCCGCTGTATGAAATTGCATCAGCGCAGCGCCAGACACGTCAATATAGTACGGATCAGCCCATGTGATCTTATTGGCCACCCTGCCCCATAAACTGGCCTGGCGCTCATAGTGATGGCGCGTTATGCCAAGCTTGTTGGACAAAGCTGTATGATATTGATTGGGCGCATACCCCGTTCGATCCACCATAGCCGACGCGCCACCAAAAATAGGCGACCACATCCCCCGCGCTATCCCCTTTTTAGTTTTGGATAGAACCCGCCTTTTGATGCGTGGCAAATCTTCCATCGCAACGTCAATCATTGCCATGTTTCCCACAATATGCGGGTCATATGGCGAACAAAGTTGCTAGATGCTTCATTCACTGCTTGGCCTTTGAAGGGATCGATCAGATGCAGAACGACCGGTAAACTCTGTCAGTCGATTTGCATGTGTGCCAAGGGCCACGCCGATCAATAGACCCAAAAGAACAAACCATCGTCCGGAAGATGATCTACCCGTTAAAAACTTGATAATGCCAGCCATCAACATCACAAAAACGGCCAAGACGCTCAACGCGACGGTGCCCGCCAAAATCCAAAATATCGGTGTGGGGGCCAGATCGTCTTGGGCATTGCGCGTCAACGCATCGTAGTTTTCGTTCGCATACATAGCTGCAAAAACAAGCACCGCGCCCCATACGACACCAAACAGAATGCTACCTAGACTACCCGTATTCGATTGAGGCCGCCTTCGATCTTGATCAGAGCGCGGCTCGGCCTGCAGCCCAATATTGGCCAAACGGGCTCGAAACTCCTCCTGCCCCATTAACCAACGCTTCCCTCCAGCGAGATGGCGACCAGTTTCTGCGCCTCCATCGCAAATTCCATCGGCAGTTCCTGCAACACTTCCTTGCAAAAGCCGTTGACCACCAGCGCGACGGCCTCTTCCTCATCCATGCCGCGCTGGCGGCAATAGAACAACTGGTCGTCATCAACCTTGGAGGTGGTCGCCTCATGCTCCACCCGGGACGAGTTATTCTTGCACTCAATATAAGGCACCGTATGCGCCCCGCATTTGTCGCCAATCAGCAGGCTGTCGCATTGGGTATAGTTACGCGATTGCTTGGCCTTGGAATGCATAGAGACCAGGCCGCGATAGGTGTTTTGCGCCTTCCCGGCACTGATCCCTTTGGACACAATCCGACTTTTGGTGTTCTTGCCCAGATGCACCATCTTTGTGCCCGTATCGGCCTGCTGCATGTTGTTGGCGATGGCGATCGAATAGAATTCGCCCTGGGATTCATCCCCACGCAGAATGCAGCTTGGATATTTCCACGTCACGGCAGAGCCGGTTTCGACCTGCGTCCACATCACCTTGGCCCGGTCCCCCCGGCAATCGGCGCGTTTGGTGACAAAGTTATAGATGCCGCCCTTGCCGTTTTCATCGCCCGGATACCAATTCTGGACGGTTGAATATTTTACCTCCGCATCGTCAAGGATCACGATCTCGACCACCGCCGCATGCAACTGGTTTTCATCGCGCATCGGCGCGGTGCAGCCTTCCAGATAGCTGACATAAGCGCCCTTATCGGCAATGATCAGCGTGCGTTCGAACTGGCCCGTGTTTTCCGCATTGATGCGGAAATAGGTCGACAGCTCCATCGGGCAGCGCACCCCTTCGGGTACATAGACAAACGAGCCATCCGAGAATACGGCGGAGTTCAGCGTGGCATAGAAATTGTCCGATTGAGGCACGACAGAGCCTAGGTACTTTTTCACCAACTCAGGGTGGTCCTTGATCGCCTCGGATATCGAACAGAAGATCACGCCCGCTTTGGCCAGCTCTTCCTTAAAAGTCGTCCCCACGCTGACACTGTCGAAAACCGCATCAACCGCAACCTTGCGCCCCTCGGCCGGGGCCGCATCGGCCCCTTCGACGCCCGCCAAAATCATCTGTTCTTTCAATGGGATGCCAAGCTTTTCGTATGTGGCCAGCAGTTCCGGATCGACCTCATCCAGCGATTTCGGCTTTTCCTTCATACTGGCGGGCTTGGCGTAGTAATACTGGTCCTGAAAGTCGATCTCAGGGTAATCCACCATCGCCCAGGTGGGCTCTTCCATCTGTTTCCAGCGTGCGAATGCCGCCAGACGCCATTCCGTCATCCACTGGGGTTCATCGTTCTTTTCCGAGATCAGACGGACGATATCTTCGTTCAGGCCCTTAGGTGCATATTCCATTTCCACATCGGTGGCCCAGCCATACTTATAGCGCTCCCCGACCGAGCGGACCGCATCCACGGTTTCCTGATCCACACCTTCTTTGACCTGTACGTCACTCACCTTATTCATCCCTTGTTTCAGGCCGCGCGCTGCTTGAAGCGGCGGTAATGCTCGATCCATGTGCGGGCAAAGCCCATAATTTCATCTTCTGTCGTTGTCGGCCCAAGCGAGACGCGAATGGCGCTTGACGCCGTCTCGCTGTCAAAACCCATGGCGCGCAACACCCGGCTTTCCTTAACCTTGCCCGAGGAACAGGCAGACCCGGCACTGATGGCATAGCCCGCCAGATCCATCTGCATCACCTGCGTCTCGCCCTTCCAGCCGGGAATGGCAAAGCAAGAGGTATTGGGCAGGCGCGCCACATCCTTACCAAAGATGAGGATGTCCAGGGCCTCATTCAAGAGAACCTCCTCCATCCGGTCACGCAATTCAGCCACCCGGTCCCAAACGCCGTCTGCCAAATCACGTTGGGCAGCCGCAGCGGCAGCACCAAAGCCCGCGATTCCGATAACGTTTTCGGTGCCCGACCGGCGGCCCATTTCTTGGCCGCCACCGGCCAGCAAGCCAACATCACCAAGATGAATGCCATCTTTCAAAACCAACAAGCCAGACCCTTTCGGCCCACCTAACTTATGAGATGACGCAGACGTCAAATCGATGTCATAGTCGCGGAAATCGAAAGCCAACCGGCCAAGCATCTGCGTGGAATCAGTATGAATCGCCAACCCCTTTAGACGATTGATCGTTGAAAATGTCACTGCAGGATGATTGACCACACCAGTTTCACCACAAGCCGCAATGCAGGATACGATCGCATAGTACCGAAGTTCATTTGGGTAACTGTTATGCCACCAAGAACCTATCTGGTCCGGCTTCTTTTTTTCAGACAATTTCATAAGAGTTTTCAGAACAAAACCAGGTTCTTGTCCCGAGTTAAAGAACTTGTGGGACTCAATCATCTGCTCTGCAGTAAACTCAACCCGATAATTGCAACGATGTGAAAAATGCTCTGCGCCAATGGGGCTGGCGCCGTCAGAATTGATCCAATCGAAGTTTTCCTCGTCCTTGGCAACCTTCGCCCAGAATTCGATGCTTTCATGCTCCATCCCCGAAGACTGAAAGAAACCTTCATTTTTGGTTACAAACTGGTTCGCCTCTGTTGCCCCTGACGTAAAAACCACCTCGGACGGTGCGCACCCCACAAATTCCGCCACCTGCGCCCGGGCCGTTTCGACCAATCCTTTAGCCGCGCGCCCCTCCGCATGCACGCTCGAGGGATTTCCAACCACATCCATCGCCGCAATCATCGCTGCACGCGCCTCGGGCCGCAGCGGGGCTGTCGCGTTCCAGTCAAGATAGACCCGGCTCACGGCATCCTCCGGCAAGGGTGGGTTTTACCCACCCTACGGGCATGGTGTAGGGTGGGTAAAACCCACCAATGACGACTTCTGTTATTCATCCACCAGCTCCACAAAGGCAGGAACCGCCGGACATGGGGCCATTTGGTCGCTGACCACGTCAGACAGCCGGGTTTGATGCAACAGCACATAGACATGTGCTGACAACTGCTCCCACAGCTTATCTGTCAGTTGCTGCGCATCGGTCCCCGATGTGGCGCCCGATGCACCTGCCCCGCGTGACAACGCATCCATCGTCTCATCCACGGCCTGTAGAATTTCCGACACGCGAATACGCTCCGCTGGTCGGGCCAGCCGGTAGCCGCCGCCAGGGCCGCGCACACTTTCGACAATCTCTGCCCGGCGCAGCTTCACAAACAGCTGCTCCAGATAGGCCAGCGAGATATCCTGCCGCTCTGAAATTGCCGATAGTGAAGTCAGCGCGCCTTCACCTGCGCGAGCAAGATCTGCCAGCGCGATCATCGCATAACGACCTTTGGTGCTGAGTTTCATTCCAGATAGCCCCTGCCTGTTGACGCAAACCGTCACAAGCCTTACCTGTCCCGGTACCTTCCGGCAATGTTCCGGAATTTAGAACGTTTCTAGGTTGACCGGCCGATTCCGTCAAGCAATCGCGGTGCCATTAAGGAGAAGGCAGAACATGCCCGAGGTGATTTTCCCAGGCCCGGAAGGGCGTCTGGAGGGCCGCTACCACCCACAAAAGGAAAAAGACGCGCCTATTGCGATTATTCTACACCCGCATCCGCAGTTTGGCGGGACGATGAACAATAAGGTCGTCTATAATCTGCATTATGCGTTCCACAATCTGGGCTTTACCGTTTTGCGGTTCAATTTCCGCGGTGTCGGGCGCAGCCAGGGTGAATATGATCAGGGCATCGGTGAGTTGTCCGATGCGGCCTCTGCCCTGGATTACCTTCAGGCCCTGAACCCGAACGCCAAAGGGTGCTGGGTTGCCGGCTTTTCCTTTGGTGCCTGGATCGGCATGCAGCTTTTGATGCGGCGGCCAGAGATACAGGGATTCATCTCGGTATCGCCCCCGGCCAATATGTATGATTTCACCTTTTTGGCACCTTGCCCGTCATCTGGTCTGATCATTAACGGGACAGGTGATCGCGTAGTTCCGCCCACCGAGATTGCCAATCTTGCGGACAAGCTTAAGCAACAAAAGGGCATTACAATCACGCACCAGTTGATCGAAGGTGCAGGTCATTTCTTTGATCCCGGAATGGATGAAATGATCGGCAATGTCGAAAACTACGTCCGTGGTCGACTTGCCGATCCATCGCGCTGAGATCGCGTGTAGGGTGGGTTTCAACCCACCCTACCTGACGGCCGTGACCTTCGCGACTTAGACATGCGTGCAGTCCTTACCATTGACCTTGATGCAATCGCGGCCAATTGGGCGGCGCTTGATACCATAAGCGCAGGTGACGTGGAAACCGCCGCTGTTTTCAAAGCAAATGCCTACGGGCTCGGACTTGAGAAAGTTGCTGAGGCTCTCTGGTCAGCTGGTGCGCGTAGTTTCTTCGTGGCCATTGCGGAAGAAGGTGCGGCTTTACGCAAAATCCTGACCGACGCCAGGATATTTGTCTTCTCAGGCCTTATGGCCTGGGATACAGCACTTTGCCGCGACGCAAAACTGATCCCACTGCTAAACAGTCCAGAGCAGTGCCTGCGCCATCGCTCCGAATGCCCCGAGACGCCCTTTGGCTTGCAGCTTGATACCGGCATGAACCGGCTTGGCATAGAGCCTCAGGATTTCCCCCAACTCTGCGCGCAGATGACCGCCCAGCCTGAGTTGATCATCAGCCATTTGGCCTGCGCCGACATGCCGGGTCATCCGCAAAACGCAGCACAACACGCCAATTTTGCCGCTATGACATCTGATTTCGCTGATGTCCCGCTATCCCTGGCTGCAACTGGCGGTATCCTGCTTGGCCCGGACTATCACCAAAATCTCACCCGCCCCGGGATCGGTCTTTATGGCGGCCTTCCGTTTAAGGACGCGCGCCCCGTGGTGACCCTTGACCTGCCGGTGATCCAAAGCCGCCGCGTCGCTGTGGGCGAGACCGTTGGATATGGCGCGGATTGGGTCGCAAGAACCCCGGCGCGGATCGCGACGGTGGCTGCAGGCTATGCCGATGGTATCTTACGCGCCCTCGGCAATGGAACCGTGCTTTATGCTGATGATACCCCCTGCCCCGTGGTCGGGCGTATTTCGATGGATCTGATCACGGTCGACATCACCCACCTGCCCGGCACTCCGGATGCGCTGACCCTGCTTGGTCCACATCAAGCCATCGACGATCTTGCGACGAAAGCCGGCACCATTGGGTATGAAATTCTGACCAGCCTTGGCGCGCGCTACGAACGGGTCTACAAGGGCGGCTGATGACCACAGATAAGACGAGCAGTATGGTGCCTCTGACACTGGTTCTGAACTTTCTGGCTGCGATTGGTCGCAGCACGATGGAGTTGTGCGCGGCCATCGGGCGGCTGGCGATTTTTGTTGGTGCCGCAGTGTCCCACATGCTGCGCCCGCCCTTTTACCCCGCAGAACTGCTGCAACAGATGCTGCGTATCGGCTATTATTCGCTGCCCGTCGTCGGCCTGACGACCTTGTTCACCGGCGCGGCCCTTGCATTGCAAATCTACGAAGGCGGCTCGCGCTTTAACGCCATTTCGGTGGTTCCATCCATTGTCGCCATCGGCATGGTGCGCGAATTGGGGCCGGTGCTGGGCGGGCTGATGGTGGCGGGACGTGTGTCGGCCTCGATCGCGGCGGAACTTGGTACAATGCGAGTGACGGAGCAGATTGACGCGCTGACAACACTGTCGACCAACCCGATGAAGTTCCTGGTGGTGCCGCGCCTGCTGGCGGCCACAATCTGTCTGCCACTGCTGGTGCTGATCGGTGATATCATCGGCATCATGGGCGGCTTTCTGGTTGGCACCCAACGCCTAAGCCTGGATGCGGCGGCCTATCTGCACAACACCTGGGATTTTCTGAAGCTGATCGACGTTGCCTCTGGTCTGACCAAAGCTGCGGTGTTCGGCTTTATCGTGGCGATGATGGGATGCTATCACGGCTATAACTCCGGTCGCGGCGCACAGGGCGTCGGGCGGGCCACAACCAATGCCGTCGTCACCGCGTCGGTGCTGATCCTGGCCTTCAACTACCTGCTGACGGAGGTGTTTTTCTCCCGATGAGCAGCAAGATCAATATCGAAACGGTCGCCAAGGCGTTTGGTCCGAAAAAGGTCCTGCAGGGCGTCAGCCTGGATATCGCCAAGGGCGAAAGCATGGTGATTATAGGTGGCTCTGGCACCGGCAAATCCGTCTTGCTGAAATGCGTTCTGGGACTAATCCAACCAGATAGCGGATCGATCACGGTTGCGGGCACTGAAGGCAATAACCGCGACGAGTTTCTGGAGCATTTCGGCATGTTGTTTCAGGGCGGCGCGCTGTTCGACAGCCTGAGCGTCTGGCAAAATGTTGCCTTTCGCCTGCTGCGCGGCAAACGCAAACGCCCCAAGGCAGAAGCACGCGACATCGCCATCGAAAAGCTGCGCCGTGTTGGCCTGCAACCTGAAACCGCCGACCTTTACCCGGCTGAGCTGTCAGGCGGCATGCAAAAGCGTGTCGGTCTGGCCCGCGCCATTGCCGCCGAACCCGATATTATCTTTTTCGACGAGCCGACCACAGGCCTCGACCCGATCATGTCCGGCGTGATCAATGAGCTGATCCGCGAAATTGTCGTCGAACTTGGTGCCACGGCCATGACCATCACCCATGATATGACCTCGGTCCGTGCCATCGCTGACAAGGTGGCGATGATCCACCAGGGTGTTGTGCAATGGACCGGGCCGGTTGGCCAGATGGACAGTTCCGGCGATCCTTATCTGCAACAATTCATCGCAGGTTCAGCCGACGGACCGATCAAGGCGGTCCGATGAATGTCCTTCTGGATGGCATCTTTGAGGCAATCGGTGCGCTGCTTGCGGCAATATTTGCGCCAATTTTTGAGATGTTGGCGGGCCTGATCGTTGGCCTTTTGACAGGTCTGGTGGAAATCCTGATTCCGATTGTGGCGCTGATCTTTGCACCGTTTCAGGCCATCGCGGATACTCTCGCCGGACCGATCTTTTACTTTCTGGGGGCGGTTGCCCTTGTTCTGCTTGCGGGCACGTTCGTTGAGGTGGTGTTTGCCCCGGGTATGCTGCCGTTTCTTGTTGGAATGCCGTGGTATCTTGCACTGGCCATGGGCGTCATCGGCATTGTTCTTTTTGCTCTGCCGCAGGTGGTTATGGAAGCCTCTGCACGGCGAACCACAACTGAGCGCGTGCAGAACCGAAGCGTGCCAAAGTGGCATGCTTATGCGGTGCTGGCGGTGATCTTTCTGACTGTGATCACCGCACTACTGCTTAGTTTCGAGCAGGCCAGCCTACCGGCAGAGACACTAGTGGTCCAGACTGTATCAGACTGCCCGCCCCCAGATACCGATACCGATCAGGGCTGGATCAAGCGGTCCTGGGGCTGGGCAAAATCCAAATTGGATGACTGCTGATCCCTTTTGCGGGTTGTTGCATCCGGCAAAGCGGGCCACTACATAGCCAATCGCCTGCTTTCAACACGAATGGTCGTGCCTTTGTTTCTGAAAATCGCCAATTTGTTGCTTTTGATGCTGTTTCCGATGTCGTGGTTCATGCCGTTGGCGAAATCCGGACTGCTGCCCTATTTCGACCTGAAGGACGAAATCTCGATCATCACCGGCGTTCAGACGCTGTGGGAAACCGATTTCATGCTGGCCATGCTGGTTGCGTTTTTTGCGATGGTGGCCCCAATCATGAAAACCCTTTGGCTGGCTGGCCTGCAATTCAACATGCTTAAACCGCGCGCAATTCCGGTGCTGAATTTCCTGTCCAAGATCGCCATGGCCGATGTCTTTTTGATCGCGCTTTATATCGTGATCGTCAAAGGCGTCGGCGTGGGCCGGGTGGAAACCGCCTGGGGGCTTTATTTCTTCACGGCTTGCGTGGTCAGCTCTGTTCTGATCACCCACTTCACCCGCAAATAAATGCCGGGGCTTCTGCTGGGCATCATGGTTGGCGCGTCGGTTTTTGCCGCGACGCTGTTTTCTGGCGCGCAGGTCTATCTGCAAAAGGGACGGCTACGCTGGGCGCATCTTGTCGCTCTGGCGCTAACGGTGCTTGGTATGGCAACGCTCAGCGCGGTGTCGCCGGGTGCCGCGATGGTGGTTGGCGTGGCGCTGATCATCGCAGGACTGGCGGTGATGGCGCTGGAGGATGGCTGGAACCGCATTCTGCCCGTCTTTCAAATCATATTCGGGGGCGCTCTGGTTGCAGGCGTGCCTTTTGCCGGGTAGGCCTGCATCCTATGGCTAAAGCAACCCAGCAATATGTCTGCAACGCCTGCGGTGCGGTTTACCGGAAATGGGCGGGCCGCTGCGATCAGTGCGGCGAATGGAACACCATTGAGGAAGAGGCCGCCCTTAGCACCGGGCCGGGCAAATCCGCCTTGGGCGCAGCCAAGGGCACGCCCATGGCGCTTAGCTCGCTGGATCAGGACGATGCGCCGCTGGTTCGTACCGATAGCGGGATGGCAGAGCTGGACCGTGTGCTGGGCGGTGGTCTGGTCCCTGCATCCGCAATTCTGGTGGGCGGTGATCCGGGGATCGGCAAGTCGACATTGCTGTTACAGGCCGCCGCGGCCTATGCCGGACGGGGCGCACCGGCGATCTATATCACGGGCGAAGAAGCGGCCAGTCAGGTCCGCATGCGCGCCGACCGGCTGGACTTGCGTCAATCGCCGTTGCTGCTGGCCGCTGAAACCAACCTGCGCAACATCCTGACCACGCTGGAAAAAGAACGCCCGGCGCTGGCCATCATCGATTCCATCCAGACCATGTGGTCGGACAAGGTCGACAGCGCACCAGGATCAGTGTCGCAGGTCCGGGCCTGCGCACATGAACTGGTCAGCTTTGCCAAAAAGCGCGGCGTTTCGGTCATTCTGGTTGGTCATGTCACCAAGGAAGGTCAGATCGCAGGCCCCCGCGTTGTAGAACATATGGTCGACACCGTGCTGTATTTTGAGGGCGAGCGCGGCCACCAGTTCCGTATTCTGCGCGCCGTCAAAAACCGCTTTGGTCCTGCCGATGAGATCGGCGTATTCGAAATGACCGGCGCTGGTTTACAGGAGGTCGCCAACCCCTCAGCTTTGTTCCTGTCAGATCGCGAAAACCCAGCCCCCGGCTCTGTCGTTTTTGCAGGGATCGAGGGCACCCGCCCCCTGCTGACGGAGTTTCAGGCACTGGTCGCGCAATCCCCACTGGCCACGCCGCGGCGCACGGTTGTGGGCTGGGATGGGGCGCGTCTGGCCATGGTGCTGGCGGTGCTTGAGGCGCGGTGCGGCGTCTCATTCTCGGGTTGTGATGTTTACCTGAATGTCGCGGGTGGCCTGAAAGTCAGCGAACCGGCGGCCGATCTGGCGGTTGCAGCCGCCCTGATCTCGTCCCGGCAGGATCATCCGCTGGCTGCCGACACCGTGGTTTTCGGCGAAATCTCGCTTTCCGGCGCGCTGCGCCCGGTCAGTCAGGCCGAAACACGCCTGCGCGAAGCCCATAAATTAGGGTTTTCTGCGGCCTTCGCGCCACAGGCTATGAAAACATTAGGGGAAATCCCGATGCAGATGGTCACAGCGACCGACTTAAATGGCTTTATTCACGACGCATTTGGTGCGATAGAGACCTGAAAACGCGGATAGGGGAGCTTCCATGGAAGGGTTCGAAGGATTTACGATCATCGACGGCGGATCGCTGTTTATACTGGCGGTCTCGGCGCTGCTTGCGTATTCGCGCGGCTTCATACGCGAGGTGCTTTCGATTATCGGCTGGGTTGCTGCCGCTATTGCAGCCTTTATTTTTGCGCCGGACGTCGAACCACTGATCCGCGAGATACCGTTTGTCGCTGATCTTGTTGGCGATGCGTGCGACCTGTCGATGATTGCCGCTTTCGGCCTTGTCTTTGTCGGCGCATTGATTGTGGTGTCGATCTTTACACCTTTGATCTCGGGCGCGATCCAGAACTCGGCACTTGGGCCGCTGGATCAGGGTCTGGGCTTTCTGTTTGGTCTGGCGCGCGGTGCGCTGCTGATCATTGTCGCCCTGATCGTCTATGACCGGCTGATCGCCGGTGGCCAGGGCATTCCGATGGTCGAAGACAGCAAAACCGTTGCGGTGTTCAATGATGCCAAGCAGCGGATTTCGGAGAAACTGCCCGAGGATGCCTCTGGCTGGATCTCGGAGCGCTACGAGCGTCTGATCGGCCAATGCGAAGGTGCAGCGGCAGAAGCTGAGACACCCGACGTACCTGCGACTGATCCGACCAGCAGTACCGACAACTAATCCGTCACATACACGTGACACATCCCGCACAGGCCCCTATAACAGGGGCCTGTGTCGTATATGCGAGTCGCCCCATGACAGAACCCGCCCTTTGCCCTCCGTTCGACGATGATAAACTACGGGAGGAATGCGGCGTATTTGGTGTGATCGGCGCATCAGATGCTGCCAATTTCGTCGCGCTGGGTCTGCATGCCCTGCAGCATCGCGGGCAAGAGGCCGGTGGCATCGTCTCTTATGATCAAGAGGCCGGATTTCAATCTGCCCGCCGCTTTGGCTATGTGCGCGACAACTTCACCTCGCAATCATTGATGAAAACCCTGCCCGGTGCATTGTCCATTGGGCATGTGCGCTATTCTACCTCCGGGTCAAAGGGGCATACGGCTATCCGTGATGTGCAGCCTTTCTTTGGCGAATTCGCCATGGGCGGCGCGGCCATTGCGCATAATGGCAATCTGACAAACGCGCTGATGTTGCGGCGCGAACTGATTGAACGTGGCGCGATCTTTCAGTCAAATTCTGACAGCGAGTGCATTGTCCATCTGATGGCCCGCTCTATGGGGCGGACGATCCCAGATCGGATGAAAGAGGCTTTGCGCCAGGTTGAGGGCGCGTTTTCCATCGTCGCCATGACCCGCTCCAAGTTGATCGGCGTGCGCGATCCACTGGGCATTCGGCCGCTTGTCCTGGGTAAACTGGGCGATGCACATGTTCTGTCCTCGGAAACCTGCGCGCTGGATATCATCGGTGCTGATTTCGTGCGTGAGATCGAACCCGGCGAAATGGTGGTCATAAACGAGGACGGGATCGCAAGTTTCCGCCCGTTCGAACCCAAACGCCCGCAGCCCTGTATCTTCGAATATGTCTATTTCAGCCGCCCGGATTCGGTGATCGGTGGCAAGTCGGTCTATGAAGTGCGCCGTCAAATCGGTGCCGAACTCGCCAAAGAAGCCCCGGTCGAGGCAGATATGGTCTGCCCTGTCCCCGATTCCGGGACACCCGCGGCCATTGGCTATTCACAAGCCTCCGGCATCCCGTTTGAAATGGGGATTGTGCGCAACCAGTATGTTGGCCGTACCTTCATCGAACCGACCGAGCAGATCCGCAATATGGGCGTGCGGCTGAAGCTGAACGTCAATCGCGCCCTGATGCGCGGCAAACGCGTTATCCTGATCGACGACAGCGTCGTGCGTGGCACCACGGCGCGCAAGATCAAGGATATGGTGCTGGAGGCCGGCGCGAAGGAAGTCCACTTCCGCGTCGCCAGCCCCCCGACCCTTTGGCCCTGTTTCTTTGGCGTGGATATGCCAACCCGCGACGAATTGCTGGCTGCAAAAATGACAGAAGAAGAGATGCGCGCCTTTCTTGGTGTTGCATCGCTGAAATTTGTTTCCATCGACGGGCTTTACCGTGCAGTCGGCATCCCTGAGGGCCGAGACCCTGACAACCCGGCCTATTATGACGCCGTATTCACCGGCGATTATCCGATCGAACCCAAGGATATGGTCGACCGGGGATTTCGCGTAAGGAAGTCTGCTTGATCCTTATCTGGTGGTCATGCCCGTTGATTGCTGCGCTATCACGCCACTTTCTGCCTGAACCTGTCCAGAAGCTGTATCACCACAAAATAAAGACCACATAGCCTTTTTGTTGCGGCTGATGAAAGGTCAGTGAAATCCGCGAAGGCGCGACAGTGGGTGCTGACATCTGAGCGCTGAGGGCTTATGTACCGGAACCTGCACAGAGAATAGCCCAGAGACACAGTATGACCGACATTCAGGACGACCAGCGCTGGCAACGGCTGATGGATCCAGATTATCAGTGTGAGTGCTGCGGTACCAATTTCTCGGGCTTGATCGACATTTCGTTCAATCATCCCGCCACTTGGCCGCATGACGCACGAAAGACCCAGAATGCCGTCGCCGTGGGCGAGGATCGTCTGGGCGCAAATCTCTGCTCCATTGGTGAGGCGCGCTATGTCCGGTGTTCGCTACGCCTGCCGGTACAGGGTACGGATCAGGTATTTGCCTATGGCGTCTGGGCACAGCTGGGACTGACCGACTATGATGCCTATTTGGCGCATTTTGACGGTGATACGGATTTCGACGGCTGCTTTGCCTGGCTGGCCAACCCGATCCCCGGCTGGGAGGTAGAGAGCGCCCTGCCCTGCGATCTGATCCCTGGCCCGTTGGGGCAGCGTCCCAGCCTGACAGTTCACGAAGAATCCGGCCATCCGATTGCGCCAGCGCAGGACAATGGCATTGATTTTGAAACCCTTCTGGATATCTACGCTGCCGCTGGCAAGGATATCCGCCCCCATCTTGGAGAGCCATGAATGACTGACCGTATCGCCCTTGTCACCGGGGCCTCGCGTGGGCTTGGCTATGCTGTTGCAACGGCATTGGGTACACGCGGCTGGCATGTGATTGGGCTGGCGCGCACCACTGGCGGGCTGGAAGAAATGGCTGACGTGGTCGAGGCGGCGGGCGGGTCAACCACATTGGTTCCGCTGGATATCACCGATGATGGTGGGTTGGCGCGGATGTGCCGCGCGATCTATGACCGTTGGGGGCGGTTGGATTTGATGGTGCATTGTGCTGCTCATGCCGAACCTCTGATGCCCGCCGGTCATGTGGCTGAGAAAGAGCTGGACCGCGCCTGGGCCGTCAATGCACGCGCCACGCAGCGTCTGATTGCCATGACAGACCCGCTGTTGCGTGCCTCGGAAACCGGAACCGCTGTGATGCTGACCGATCCCGACACCGCCGGTCGGCCGTTTCACACCATCTATGGCATGACCAAAGCCGCGGCAGAGGCCGCTTCGCGCAGTTGGCAGGTTGAGGGGGCCAATATTGGTCCGAAGGTGCAGTTCTTCACGCCGCAGCCGATGCCGACGGCATTGCGGGGCCGCTTTCACCCCGCCGAGAATCGAGACAACCTGACGCCCTGCGCCGATGAGGCAGAGCGGTTGTTGGCAGAGATTGACCTGTAAGGTCAGCGGGCTATACGTCGTAAACCACTGGTTCGCGCCCTCACGGTTCGCGGTCCTTTCGGGAGCAGCCAACGCTTTGGGTATGCTCGGAACTGCGATTGGTGCCGTCGTGCTGCCTAGGGCCTGTTAACACTATTGCATAGTGCTGTTTTGTACAAAGTATATGTTATGAATGAGATAACAGAAAGCCACTACGCGCTGATCTGCCCCTACTTACCGGTTCAGCGCGGGAATGTGCGGGTTTCGAACCTGACCGTGATTAAAGCGTTTCGGGATAAA